>NZ_JBIOAG010000017.1:0-39819 GCF_043951795.1 Liberiplasma polymorphum
CATTGTTTTATAGTTTGTTGTATTAAAAAAACATATAAACCGCTATAATTAGCCATCTATATGTTTTGCTATCTGTTGTATTAATGTAGTAAAGTTGTTGTGAACTACTTGTTTAAGTATCATCAACTATAAAACTCGGGTTATTTTGTTATTTAAAGCGGATAATCACTATTTTTAAAATGTGTATAAAATGTGTATTTTTAGTGAATCATTGTATAACTGTTTTTATGAGTTCCCATTTATAATATAATATAATATATATATGAAAGAAAAGAACAGGTACTATTTTAGGGGGAATTAATTATGCCAGCAGGTCTAGATATAGAACTATATTTAAATTTGATGTTTTTATTTATCGTTGGTTTTGCAGCACTAGTAGGATTTATGAGGGGCACTGTAAAATCTATTTACTATTTAATTGTTAAAGCTGTTTTTATAGGAATATTCTTTTTAACAATCAATACAGTTGTTAACCAGTTATGGACCATGCAACTACCTGGTATTGACATGTTAGGGCAGTTCATGCCAGAACTTACAGGTGTAACGACCTTAGAACAAGCGCTACCTTTATTACTTGAAACTTTTTTAGGTGATGCATTATCTGGATCACTAACGAATCAAGAACTTATTGCGTTTGTAACGGGATTGGCTTTATTTATTGTGAAGATTGTTTATACAATTTTATACTTCACAGTTTTTTCATTTGTGTATAAATTTATTACTTTTATTGTACGCATAATAGTTGTAAGACCTGGAAAACCTAGTATGAGTGGTAGATTGGTTGGCGCGGGAGTTGGGGCGGCTAACGGTTTATTAAGTGTGTTTATTACACTCATTGTATTAGGTGGATTAATGAGTATTAATGAAAGTATTGTTACAATTGCAGAATCAACTGTTAATGCAAGTCTTTCAAATCGTGAACCTGCACCTGAATATGGTGTTTTCGTTCCAGTTTCAGATGTGCAAGCATCATTTAATGCATTAAATCCATCAACAAGTTACGAAGCATTTCCTTTAAGTACTCAAGAACCTGATATCGGAGAACTAACAGAACAACTAGGAATGTTAAAAGAAATAGTTGAGGCTTACAATAATAATTACTTTGTAGTCATGTTTAGTGTTATAAGTGTAACGGATGAACAAACTAATCAAACCGTACCGTTAAACTTATTGTTATTTGACTCAGTCTTTTCGTTTAATTATAGAGAAAACCAAATTTCATTTAGAAAAGAACTCTCTATTATGGGTCAAATGGCAACAATCATATTAGAATCAGACTATATGGAAACTAGTAATCTAAGTGACTTAAAAGGCTCTGAAATTGAGGAAGTCTTTACAGTCCTTTCCTATTCAGACTTATTTATATCTTTAATCCCACTTGCAATTGAAATGGGTGCGGATTATATGGATACTGAGATTGAAATTCCAAGAGACGAACTTTATGCAATAGACTGGGAAACAGAAGTTAAACAACTTGGTGTAATTGCCGCAATGACCTTTGAACTTATTAATAAAGCAGGATTATTAGAAGATGAAAACGACCTTGATACAGTTACTTTAGATGGAGAGGAAGTTCGTGATATTTTTGATGCTTTTGCTGGATCTGACTTAATTACTAGAGCCGTCGGAATCGCTGCAGAATTATTTTTAGATGGTAACGAGGATTTATCTGCCATTATTACAGTCCCAGCCGATATTAACTGGGGAGAAGAATTTTCAGCTATGGGTGAAGTGGTTGGACAAATCGTTGATACAGGCATCACAGTGGGTGATTTGCAATCAGGTGATTTTATGATTTTACTTACTGGCTTATCAACAATGGACTTTGAAGTCCTTTATCAATCTAAAATTGTTTCACATGCCCTTGTAAATATTTTATCGGGTAGAGCAGGATTTGAAGGACTCGATATGATTATGGTAACTGATGATGTTGTATGGTTTGATGAAGGAGAAACTCCAGGCGAATTACGCAGTATTTTGAAAGCCTTAAACCGTATTGCTCAAATTGCCGCAAGTATCGGTGACTTTGAAGAAATTACTTTAAATTTAGTCTTTGAATTAGATGATGAAGCACTAGATGATCTACTAGATTCGAAAGTATTAGCGGCTACAGTAGGTGCTTTAATTATGGATAATTTAGGTGATACACTCACCATTCCACATACTGCAAAAATAGAAATATCTATTAATGGGACAACAAGAGATATTGTTACAAAACAAGAAATTAAAGATGTTTTTAAAGCAATATCATTACTTGAAGTGGTTGATTTAGATAATTTAGACTTTGATTTTGGTCTATTAAGTGTTCTTGGTTACGAAAACGATTCAACAACACTAGATCCAGATAAAGCAGAACGTTTATTTGCATCAAACATCATTTGGGCGACCATATCAACCTTGTTATTTGATGCGATGGCTGATAATGACGTTATTACCATTCCATATAAAGATATGAGTGAAACAGATATTCGCATGTTAGATGTTGTAGATGGTATTGAATATATTACACGTGAAGAGTTAACTGCGGTATTAGCATCAATTGTTGCACTTGATTTAGAAAACTTTGATAATTTTGAATCCCTTGATTTAACGCTTATCAAAGATAACATTCAAACCCTACTTGGTTCTGCGATATTGCATGCAACCATTTCAGAACAGTTATTAAACATGATGGATAATGATACTCTTGTTATTCCTTATGTTGACCAAGATGATAATGCGATTAGATTACTGATTGGTGATGTAGGATTTGAAACCGAATATGTACTAGATACTGAACTTATTGCCATATTAGATGCACTAGATGTTTTAGGCTTAACAGATATTGATAGTTTTACTGGTGATTTTGGTGTTGAAACACTATTAGAAGAAGGTAACTTAGATATTTTACTAGCCTCAGCAGTCATTCATGCTACGGTATCTGATTTATTACTTGATCAAGAAACTGATGGATTTATTAAAGTTCCTTATGTTGATCAAGAGGGTATTGATATTCGCATTACACGAGGTAATGTAGGTCACGAAACAGAATATATCTTAAGAACCGAATTACAAGCTTTAATCGATGCACTAGATATTTTAGGCATTACAGATTTAAATGCTTTTGATGGGTCATTAGATTTAAGTATTTTAGCGGTAAACGATAATACAGATACCGTTTTAGAATCGGCAATTATTCATGCAACTGTATCAAATAAGATTATTGACTTAGCAGGTGATGGAACTGTTAAAGTTCCATACTTAGCAGAAGACAATGTTACTGAGATACGTGTTGTAGTGGGGCCTGTTGATGACGAAACAGAATATATTATTAAATCTGAAATAAAAGATATGATTATTGCGTTAGATATTTTAGGGATATTAGATGTTGAGGCATTTGGTGGTAGCCTAGATTTAAGTATTTTAGCCGTTGATAATAATGCAGAAACTGTATTAAGATCTGCAATATTACAAGCAACCATCTCTGATCAAATCTTCGATTTAGGTGATGGTGGGACTGTCACTATTCCATACTTCGCAGAAGATGGATTTACAGAAATACGAATTATTGTAGGTGAAAACGATACTGAAACTATTTATATATCTAAATCAGAACTAGAAGCCGTTATAATTGCATTAGATATATTAGACATATTAGATGTTCAAAACTTTACAGGTTCAATCGATTTAAGTGTACTAGCGATAGATGATAATACTGATAAAGTTTTAACCTCAGCTATTTTACAAGCAACCATTTCTCAAAAAGTCTTTGATTTAGATACAAATGATACCATTGTTGTCCCTTATTACCGTGACGATAATGTTACAGAAATAAGAGTAACTGTTGGGGCACTAGATACTGAAACAGTCTACATTGCAAAAGCAGAACTTCAAGCAATGATTATTGCCCTAGACATATTAGATGTCTTAGATGTTGAAGCATTTACAGGCTCTATTAATTTAAGTGTTCTTGCAGAACTTTATGAAGATGGTGTAAATACCAATGCGAATGAAGCATTAAAATCTGCTATTATTCAAGCAACAATGTCTAAAAAAGTTCTCGACTTACATGTCAGTAATACCGTTACAGTCCCTGCACGAGAGTCTGATTTAAGTACGGTTGTACGTGTAAGTGTTGGTGCCGGGTTAGAAAGTACAGATTATATCACTGCACTTGAACTTGAAAATATGATTATTGCTCTAGATATCCTTGATATCTTAGACGTTGAAAATTACACAGGCGCTATCGACTTAACTGTATTTTATGATTATGAAAATCGTGTATTATTGCTCAATTCAGCAATTATGCATGCAACGATTTCAAAACAGTTCTTTGATCTAAACACTTCAAATACATTAACAATTCCATACACTTATGATCTAGGTAGTGGTCTTTATGATATTCGTATAGCGGATAGTTATCTATCTATAGATACAGACTTTGTACTAAAAGATGAAGTCCATGCGATTATTGAAGTATTAGAACTATTTGGTATCACAAGTGTTACCGACTTTACTGGATCATTTAATTTAGCTGTACTTAATACCGTTGATAAACAAGATACATTACTTGCCTCTGCATCGATGCACGCAACGATTTCAAAAACACTATTTGATTTAGGCGATCAAGTACTAATTATTCCATTAGAATCACAACCAGTATTAGGAGATAGTATTGATGTACGCTTCTTTATTGGTAATGTTGGTGAAGATTACGAATATGTACTAGATAATGAAATTAAAGCTTTAATTGATGCACTACTTGCAATGGGTTATAGTGACTTAGATAGTTTCGGTGGTGGGATCGAACTTGATCGTTTCTTTGATGAGAAAGCAACCATATTACTCTCACATTCAATCCATGCAACCGTTTCATACAACATGCTTAATAAAACCGGTGGCGCTTTAATTATTCCTAATAAAGACGCTTTAGATGATTTCATCCGTATAGAAACACTTGGTGGCATTATCTATGTTGAAAAAGACGAAGTCTTAGCTATATTAGAAGGTTTAGAAACATTAGGATTTACAGACTTTAGTAATATTGATGTTAATCCGTCAAATATTTTACAAAACGATTTTGAACAAATTGTTAATAGTTCAGTTTCTTTACAAGCAACCATTTCAAAATCGATTTTAGATATTGCCCTTGATGAAACTGCTCCATATGGAAGCACAACGATTATCGTACCACTTTCAATGCGAGAAATGATTAATGTTGGACTAGATACACCTAATCAAATAGAACGTGTTGAACTTATTCGTTTACTCGAAGGCTTACAAGTACTTAATATTTCGAACTTCGGCGATGCAATTGATGCCGAGATTATTACAAACCTATCAGATGCTGAAATAGATACATTACTCTTAAGTGCTTCGATACATACAACCATCGACAATATGTTAAGAGGTAACGCAGGCATTAATATTCCTGAGTTAGCTGAAGATAGTTATTATGGCATTACCTATGACTTAACCGTACCAGAAGAAATTAAACTATTTATTAAAGCAGTAACCGCATTAGGACAAACATCATTTGCAACAGCAACATTCGATTTAGCAACAATTACAGGCTTAAGTGAATCAGAACGCAACACCATATTTGATTCAATGATTGCGCGTAATACAATACAACCACAAGTAGATGCTGCTGTCCTTAGCTATCAAATTAATGTAGACCCAGGCTATGAAGTCGATGATACTTACTATCACAATGATGACCCAAGCTTATTCTTAACGAAACAAGGTCTCATTAATGTACTTACAGAAATTGGCGCAATAAGCTAAATTAACTTAAAAGAACCGAATTTTTTCGGTTCTTTTTTTTGAAAAAACATGGATTAGATGAGAATAATTAAGCACTTTTTCTTTGCAACTATAAATTGCTTTATTAAAATAGACTATAATCTTATAATAAAACTATCAATTCTGCAGATTGATTGGAGGTGCTTAAGTGTTAGACTTAAAAAAAATTGGGGAACAACTATGTATGTTTAGACAAAAAAACGGCTTAAGCCAAGAAGGGCTTGCTGAACAACTTTTTGTTTCTCATCAAGCAGTCAGTAGATGGGAAACTGGTAAGAGCTTACCAAATATCGATACAATCATAGCTTTAACAGAGTTATATGAAACTTCATTAGACACCATTTTATGTTTGAATATTGAACTTGAAACTGATTTGGATATACTATTTAAAAATCATTCTAGAACATTTGTTATTGATCAGATTATTCACAAGCAAATAAAAACATATGACGTTAATGACATTATCCATTTACTTAATCAAGAGGAACGTTATTATGTATTATCTATGTACTTAAAAGAAGCCATTCATTTTAATCTTAATTATTTATGGCCAAGATTATCATTAGAAGAACGAAGAATGATTATAATGCACCATATCGAATTTAAATATCCTAAAAATTTAAATGAAATTTGGAGTATGCTTAACAGTTTCGAAAAAAAATTATTGATGAAAGAAGGAAAGAAATAATGAAAATTATTAGTATGTTGCCGTTCTTAGATGAAGAAAGCAAAGACGAACTTGTTGAAAGTATATTAAATAATGAGTTAAAAGAAGGCAGCCATGTTATTCCAGCTATTTTACCATTTTTAAGCAATAAGCAAATCCATAAACTATATATAGCAGCACTTGAGAAAAAAATAGATGCAAGTCCATATGAAATGTTACCTTTTGTTTCACAAGAAGCAATTAATGAAGCCATTGATCGCATTGAAAGCGGTGATTTAGAGGGTGTTAAGCTTGAACGCATGCTGCCATTTTTAAGCACTGATAACGTAAGAAAGATTTTCAAGCAAGCATTTAAACATTATAAAAAATCTGATTCCGATACGAAAGAAGAACCACCAAAGCCTACTGAAGAAAACGAAGAAAACGAATAGTTTTTACCTTAATTTAGAAACCGATAAAAGAAGATCACTGCAAAGTGATCTTTTTATTAAAAATTAATCTTAAAGTACAGCCTTTTATGTTTCAATTTCATCAAATTAATGATAAAATTTAAAAGATTAGGAGTGATGATATGTTGGTCATGATTGGAGCAAGTGCAAGCGGTAAAACCGAAATAGCTAAACTACTTATAAAAAATTACCGTTTTAAAAAAATGGTCACCTATACGACAAGACCTAAGCGTGAAGGCGAAATTGATGGCGTTGATTATCATTTTTTATCAAGGGAAAGTTTTGAAGATAAAATGAGAATTGACTTTTTTTTAGAAACCTCATGTTATAACAATCACTACTATGGGACAGCTTTTAAAGATGCTGCACTCGATAAAGTACTTATCGTTGATATACAAGGTGCAAATGCATTATATAAAGAATTAAAAGACGATGTTATGATTTTCTTTATTCAATCACCAGAATCATTAAGAAAAGACCGTATGTTGGCACGTGGCGATAAGCTAGAAGATGTAAAAAAACGTTTGAAAATAGATAAAGATTATTTTGTGAAGGAAAATTTAGATCACATTGACTATATTATAAACAATGCAGAACATGATTTAGAAGAAGTCACGTATAACATCTATAAAACCTATAAAGATACAATGTTAGTGTAATGTATTATTTGACCATTATAAATGGCTATGATATACTTACTTTGTAATAATAATTGAATAATCTTCAGGGCAGGGTGAAATTCCCGACCGGCGGTAAAGTCCGCGAGCACTCGTTGCATGATTTGGTGAAATTCCAAGACCGATAGTATAGTCTAGATGAAAGAAGATAAAAATCCGCTTTTTTGCGTTTTTTTGATTTTGTTTGCCCTGATTTTATAGTCAGGGCATTTTTTAATAGAAAAGTGGTGAAATCATGCATGAAAAAATGATGAAACATTCACTCAAATGTGCAGAACAAGGAACCGGATTTGTAAATCCTAATCCGTTAGTTGGAGCTGTTGTGGTTAAAAACAATCATATTATCGCCGAAGGATACCATGCATTGTATGGTTCAAATCATGCAGAAATTAATGCTTTTAATACCGCTAAAGAAAGCGTAGAAGGTGCAACAATGTATGTAACGCTAGAACCGTGTTCACATTACGGAAAAACCCCACCCTGCGCAGAAGCAATTATTAAAAACAAGATTAAAGAAGTCTTTATTGCAAGCATTGACCCTAATCCACTTGTTGCTGGTAAAGGGGTTAAATTATTAGAAAATGCTGGAATTAGGGTAAGCGTTGGACTATTAGATAATGAAAATAAACAATTGAATAAAGTCTTTTTTAAATATATAAAATCAAATAATCCTTATGTAGTCATGAAAACCGCTATGAGTTTAGATGGTAAGATCGGGACAAATACAGGGGATTCAAAATGGATTAGTAATGATAAATCAAGAGCTTTTGTGCACCAACTCAGACATCAATATAAAGCTATCATGGTAGGGGTTAATACCGTGATTAATGATAATCCATACCTTACAACTAGACTTGATAACATAAAAGGAAGAAATCCGATCCGTATTATTGTTGATAGTAATGGTAAAATACCCCTTGACTCTAACATTGTTAAAACAGCAGAATCAGTTAAAACAATCGTTGCAACCACAAAACGATGTCCTAATGAAGTTTTAGAGCGTTTACATAATAAAGGTATAGAAACCATCATAACCACCGCACAAAACAACCAGGTTGATTTAAATGAACTCATGCAAAAACTTGCAAGTATTGGTATCGATGGTATTTTGCTTGAAGGTGGAAGTACCCTAAATGCAGCAGCACTAAAAGCGGGAATTGTTGATGAAATTATTACGTTTGTTGCCCCAAAAATTATTTCAGGAAAACAGGCTTTATCACCTATTGGTGGTGAAGGCATTAATCTAATGAATGAAGCGTTAAATTTAAAATTAATGCATTACCAGTTGTTTGATGATGACATGATGTTGCAATACATTGTTGTAAAGGAGAATGCTTAATGTTCACAGGAATTATTGAAGAAATCGGACAAATCGAATCCATTAAAAAAGGCCCAAAAAGCGCTTCACTAAAAATAAAAGCCAAAAAAGTGTTAGAACAAACAAAACTAGGGGATAGCATTGCTACAGATGGCGTTTGTTTAACTGTTACACATATGAATCAAACAAGTTTTACAGTTGATGTCATGAACGAAACGCTTAATCGTTCAACGATTAAACAGTTAAACATAGGTTCACGTGTTAATTTAGAACGTACTTTAACACTAAGTGATCGGTTAGGAGGCCATTTAGTGAGTGGTCATATCGACGGAACTGGAACAATTATTTCATTAACCAAGCAAGATATTGCAACATTAGTTAGAATTAACACAGAAAAATCTTTGTTAAAATATATTATTGAAAAAGGCAGTATTGCTATTGATGGTATTAGCCTAACGGTTGTTACTGTTGATGAACAAGGGTTTACCGTATCCATTATCCCTTATACAAAAGAGGATACAACATTACTTGAAAAACAAATAGGAAGTTTAGTTAACTTAGAATGTGATTTAATTGGTAAATATGTAGAAAAACTGCTTAAACACTCTAATGACGAAGGCGTAACATTAGACTTACTTAAAAAATATGGATTTTAGAAGGAGAATTTAAATGTTTAACACGATTGAAGAAGCCATTGAAGACATAAAAAATGGCAAAATGGTTATCGTTGTTGATGATGAAGACCGCGAAAATGAAGGGGACTTACTTATGGCCGCAGAACATGCAACCCCTGAGGCAGTTAATTTCATGGCTACTCACGGTCGCGGATTAATCTGCATGCCAATTGAAGAATCACATGCAAAAAAATTAGGGTTTTATTCAATGGTCACTGAAAATACAGATACCTATCACACTGCATTTACAGTGTCGATTGATGCTAATGAAACCACAACAGGCATATCTGCATATGAACGTAGTTTAACCATTCAAAAAGTATTAGATGATGATGCAATCCCATTTGATTTTAAACGCCCAGGACATGTGTTTCCACTTGTGGCAAAAGAAGGGGGCGTATTAAAACGTGCAGGCCACACAGAAGCAGCCATTGATTTTGCAAAATTAGCTGATTTAAAACCTGCTGGTGTTATATGTGAAATCCTAAATGACGATGGCACAATGGCACGAGTTGATGATTTAATACACTATGCAAAAAAACACCAATTAAAACTAGTAACAATTGCGGATTTAATTGCTTATAGAAGAAAACAAGATCATTTTGTAAGACGAGCTGCAGAAGCAACTTTACCGACAAAACATGGTGAATTTAGAATGGTTGGTTTTGAAAACACATTGAGTGGAGAACATCATGTTGCTTTAGTTAAAGGTGACATTAGTGAAACGGATGATGTTTTAATCCGTGTGCATTCAGAATGCCTAACTGGTGATGCTTTAGGATCTAAACGCTGCGATTGTGGCGAACAACTAGATGCCGCACTAGATAACATTAACAAAGAAGGTAAAGGCATCTTGCTATATATGCGTCAAGAAGGTAGAGGGATTGGTTTAATTAATAAGATTAAAGCCTATGCCTTACAAGATAAAGGAATGGATACGGTAGAAGCTAATCTTGCATTAGGGTTTCCAGATGACATGCGTGATTATGGAATTGGTGCACAAATTCTACTAGATTTAAACGTAAGAAACATCCGACTTATGACAAACAATCCCAAAAAAGTACATGGATTAACAGGATATGGATTAAAAATAGTTGAACGTGTTCCAATCCAAATGAATCATAATGAAAGAAATGAAAGTTACTTAAAAACTAAAAAACAAAAACTTGGGCATATGCTCAAATTTGAGGAGGAAAAAGAATAATGAAAACATTTGAAGGAAATTTAATTGTAAAAGATTTAAAATTTAATATTGTTGTAGGTAGATTTAACGAGTTTATCGGGTCTAAATTACTAGAAGGGGCAAAAGATGCTTTGCTTAGACATGGAACTAAAAAAGAAGATATTCATATTACATGGGTTCCTGGTGCATTTGAGATTCCATTAATTGCTAAAAAAATTGCAAAAACTAATAATTATGATGCAGTTATTTGTTTAGGTGCAGTCATTAGAGGAAATACCCCACACTTTGATTATGTTTCAAACGAAGTTACAAAAGGTGTTGCACATGTATCACTAGAAACTGAGGTACCAGTAATTTTTGGTGTTTTAACCACGGATACAATTGAACAAGCGATTGAAAGAGCTGGAACAAAAGCAGGAAATAAGGGATTTGAAGCTGCAGTTACTGCTATCGAAATGGCAAACTTACTAAAAAGCTTATAATTTATGAATGTTCAACATATTCAAACAATATTTTTTGATTACGATGGTACCATACATAATAGTTTAGCCATTTATGAACCAGCATTTTTAAAAGCATACGACTTTTTAGTTGAAAATAACCATGCAAAACCTTATGATTGGACGAGCCAAGAAATAAGTCAGTTTTTAGGACAAACACCAAAAGAAATGTGGAATGCATTTGGGGAAGATATAAAAGAAGATGCAAAAAATAAAGCAAGTAAAATTATAAGCGACGAAATGCAACGTTTAATCCTCAATAAACAAGCATCTCTTTATGATGGCGCAATGGATACATTAAAATACCTTAAGTCTAAAGGGTATAAACTGATTTTTATCAGCAACTGTAAGCAGTATTACCTTGAATCACATGCTGAAATTTTTCATTTAGATGATATATTTGATCTAATGGTGTGTTCTGAAACTTTTGAGGTAGAAGAAAAACATCTTGTTTTAGAGCGTATATTAAACGATTATCCAGAAAAAAGCGTAATAATTGGTGATAGACATCATGATATCCAAGCAGGAAAGTATAATAAGATATATACCATCGGTTGTCGTTATGGATTTGGCAATGACGAAGAACTAAAAGAAGCGGATATGACTATAGATACTATTAAAGAACTAGAAAAAATATTTTAAGGTAAACACGTTTCACCTTTTTTTTTAATAATAGAGAGTGTTATAATAAAGAAGAAGGTGGGATGAATCATGATAGAAATTGTATCGGTTAGTACAATGAAAGAAATGGATGAATTTACATGTAAGAAAAAAAATCTTAGTTCTTTTGAATTAATTCTTTTAGTAGGAGAAAAAATCGCCAATTTATTAAGTCAACATAAACAAGTAATAAACCAAAATGGCGTTATTATTGCTGGACTTGGCAATAATGGTGGCGATGCAATCGTTACAGCTGACAATTTTTACAAACAAGGATTTAATTGTGATTTATACATTGTTGGTGATGCAAGTCAACTTAGTTTAGATACAGCAAATATTTTGAGTCAAATTTCGATGAACTATAAATGGATTGTTACAAAAAATGACTTAAAAGACGTTGGTAAAAACTTCAAGGATTATGACTACTTAATTGATGGGTTATTTGGAGTTGGGTTAAGTAGACCGCTTGATGGCTTATATTTAGATATGGTTGAAAAAATCAATCAAACCAACCTATATACCTTTAGTATTGACATTGCATCAGGCATTCACGCTGATACTGGAAAGGCATTATCAAGTGCAGTAAAAGCAAATGAAACCATTGCTATACAATGTGCTAAATTTGGTCACTATTTGCAAGACGCTAAAGACTATACAGGAAAATTAACCGTGATAGATGTAGGGATAATATCTAAAAAGAACCATAAAAAAGCATACGTTCTTGATAAAGATATGATTAAAAAAACCATGCCACCAAGACAACAAAATACACACAAGTATGACTATGGGAAAATTGTTATATTCGGTGGATCACCTGAGATGATGGGAGCACCTAACTTAGCAGCTGAAGCAGCGTTAAGAAGTGGTTCAGGCATTATAAAAATTGCAGTACTAAAAAAATATTATGAGTATATATACCGATTATCTCATGAGGTAATGTTTACCTCTTACAAATCAGATGATATTGATGATGTCATTGAAAAAACTGATGCAATCTTATTTGGTCCAGGTCTTGGTAAGGAAGAAGACAATTATGAAAAAACGCTTGAAGCGTTAATTAAAAGTGAGATTCCTGTTGTAATTGATGCAGATGGAATTGATTATTTCAAAGAAATATTCGATTCAAAACTTCCAACAGAAAACCTTATTTTAACCCCTCACATGGGCGAGTTTTCACGTTTAATTAATACACGTAAAGAAAATATATATGAAAATCCAATGAAATCAATTAATCATTTTATGGAAAAATATAAAGGGGTACTCATTGTAAAAGGTCCTAGCACAATCATTGCCTATCAAAGACTTATTTTCATCATGCCTTATGGCGGTGCTTTTTTAGCTACTGCAGGGTCTGGTGATGTATTAGGGGGCATTATTACAAGTTTAATTGGGCAAAAAAAATCTTTAGTTGATGCCTCTTGTTTAGGGACTTTAATTCATGCACTTGCAGGTGAAGAAGCGCAAATAACTTACGGAGAAGATAGTTTGTTAGCTCAAGATATTATTGATAAAATATTCAAAATTATTAAACTAGCAAAATAAGGCTTTAATTAAAAGGATTTAATCAAAATTAAATCCTTTTTTATAAACTCATTTTCCTAGTCAGTTTCATATAGAATTTGCCTTAAAATCATGCTATAATAATAACAATACAAAAAATGTAAGGTTTTTAGAACTATTTATTCAATGAATCATTTGACATCCACTGTGTAAACGCTCAATTCGGAGGGTATTATGGCACAAGGTGTGATTCTAGCTGCAGGCTTATCAAGTCGAGCTAAGACGAATAAAATGTTGCTTTCATACAATGATCGTCCGGTGATAAACCATACGATAGAATGTATGTTGCCTTTTGTTGAGAAAATCATAGTCGTTACAGGTCATTATCATAAAGAAATCAATAATGTAATAAAAAAATACGAAAAAGTAATCGTTGTTAAGAATGATGCCTATTTAGATGGAATGTTTAGTTCCATTCAAAAGGGTGCCTCATTTATTGATGACGATTTTTTTATTGTACCAGGAGACATGCCGTTTATTCATCCTTCTACTTATGAACTACTTTTAAAAGAAAGAGGGTTGATAAAAGTTCCAACCTATAACACATTTAAAGGGCATCCCATCTTTATTGATAAACGGCTTATAAAACCTTTATTATTAGAACCAGTAACTTCAAATTTAAAAACGTTTAGAGATCAGTTTCATGTAAAATTAATTACAACGTTAGATGAAGGCATATTAAAAGATATAGATACCGTTGAAGATATTTTCACCTTAAACTTAACAGAAAGGAATGAGGACATTGGAGGTTAAAAGGTACCATTTAGCAAAGACAATTAAGGAAGCCTATGAAATCTTATTACAAGATGATAACGCACAAATAATTGCAGGAGGGGCATGGTTAAAACAAGTTAATAAGGACATTAGTACTATAATTGACTTAAAAGCACTTAACCTTGATCAAATCATAGAAAATGATGCTTACTATGAAATAGGATCAATGGTTACATTAAGAACACTTGAAGTACACGAAGGCATTGGCAAACTGCTTGGTGGAATTGTTTCTGAGAGTATCAGCCATATTATGGGTGTTAATTTTAGAAACATTGCTACAATTGGAGGTAGTATTTACGGTCGTTATGCTTTTAGTGACATTATTACAGCGTTATTAACCTGCAAGGTTACGCTACATTTTCACGATAGTGGCGCTATGGATTTAGAAGCGTTTTTACTTAAACGAGGAAGTTTTAAAGATATTCTTACGCACATACACATTTATAAATCAAAAGGCAAATCGTATTTTAAAAAAGTCTCTAACACAAGACTTGATTTTGCCATGTTAAATATAGCAGTAAGTCATTGGAATGGAAAATATTATATTGCACTGGGTTCAAGACCTGGCAGTGCAATACTTATCCATGAAGCAATGACTTTTTTAAATGAGCAAGATACGCTTTCTGATAAAGTTATAAATGAAAGTCTGGATTTGATGCTTGCTAATACCAAGTTTGGTACTAATCATCGAGCAAGCGATAAGTATAGAATTGAACTAGCTAAAACCTATGTCAAAAGAGGACTAAATGAGGTGAAACCATGAAAGTAACATTATTGCTTAATCATCGTAAAGTTGTTTTTAATATAAAAGAAAACGAATATTTACTAGATACTTTAAGAAACAATCACATCTTCAGTGTGAAAAAGGGCTGTGACAATTCAACGTGTGGTGTTTGTACTGTTTTAGTTGATAATAAACCAATGATGGCCTGTACATTACTTACAATAAGAATGGAAAACAAAGAGATATTAACAGTTGACGGTATATTAGATGAGGTAAATAAAATTAGTTACTATTTTGGACAAGAAGGCGCAGATCAATGTGGATTTTGTAACCCAGGTATTGCATTATCAATTTATGCTATGAAACGTGAACTTAAGACGCCAACCGATATGGATATTAAAAACTATGTTGTTGGAAACTTATGTCGATGTAGTGGATATGAAGCACAGTTTAAAGCTATAAAAAATTATTTAGGTGATCCATTATGAAAATAGTAAACAAACACACGCCATCGATTGATGGTAAAGGCATCATGATGGGGAGAAAAGCTTATACGGATGATTTAGCAGAGGCAAATAGCTTAATCGTTAAAGTACTTAGAAGTCCACACGCATTCGCTAAAATAACAACAATTGATACAACAAAAGCGTCATCTTTAGAAGGCGTTGAACTTGTTTTAACACACAAGGATGTGCCAAGAAAACCATTTACACGTGCAGGTCAAGGTTATCCCGAACCTTCACCCCACGATAAATTCGTCTTAGATGAATATGTAAGATATGTAGGCGATGAAGTTGCTTGTGTTGCTGCGGTTAACGAAGAAATAGCTTTAAAAGCGCTTAACTTAATAGAAGTTGAGTATGAAGTACTAGAAGCTGTATTAGATTTCGAACAAGCGCTTAATCATAAAAGCATCATTCATCCTGAAGATGAAATCCATGAAATGTTTCCTATAGGATTTGATCCTAAAAAAAATCAAGCAGCAAGTTATCATATGCACGTCAATGACGTAGAAAAAACATTAAAATCATGCGATGTAATCATTAAAGAATCTTTTTATACTCAAGCTCAAGCCCACGCTATGATGGAACCTCATACGGTAAATGCACGCTTGGATTATTACGACCGACTGGTTATTTATTCATCTACACAAACACCGTATCATGTTAGAAGAATTCTTTCCCAAGCACTTGAGATACCAATTAGTAAGATTCGAGTAATTAAACCCCGAGTTGGTGGAGGCTTTGGTGGAAAACAAGCCCTTCATGGTGAAATGTTAGTTGCGCTTGTTACAATGAAAACAAAAAAACCATCAAAAATGGTATATACAAGAAAAGAAGTGTTTGAATCAAGTTACACAAGACATCCAATGCGTTTAGATATTACTTTAGGTGCATCAAAGGATGGTACATTAAAAGCCATAGATTGTTATATACTATCTGATACTGGTGCATACGGAGAACATGCATTAACCGTATTCATGGTTGCTGGATCAAAGGTATTACCTTTATATAATAAAGTTGATTCGGTTAGGTTTCATGGAAATGTTGTTTACACAAACAAAACACCTGCTGGCGCTTATAGAGGTTATGGTGCTATTCAAGGTAATTTTGCCCTTGAATCAGCGATAGATATTTTATGTCAAAAATTAAATATAGATCCATTAAAATTCAGAGATAAAAACATGATAAAAGAAGGTGAAACCTCACCAATATTTGAAATTATGGGTGAAGGCACCGAAGGTACTGCAATGACTATGGAAAGTTGTAAACTTGAATACTGTTTAAATAAAGGGAAAGAACTAATTAACTGGGATAACATCTATCCTAATAAAGGTGTTAGTGAAAATAAAGTAAAAGCTGTGGGTATGGCAATTGCAATGCAAGGTAGTGGAATCCCTTATATTGATATGGGCGCAGCTACCATCAAGTTAAACGACGATGGGTTTTATAATTTAATGATTGGAGCTACAGATATTGGACAAGGAAGTGATACCATCCTTGCTCAGATTGCAGCCGAGGCGTTAGAGACTACTATGGATAAAGTTATTGTTTATAGTTCTGATTCTGACTTAACGCCATTTGATGCAGGTGCATACGCATCAAGTACTACTTACGTATCTGGTAATGCAGTATTAAAAGCAGCTAAGCTTATGAAAGAGATGTTAATAGAAGAAGCAAGCAAAGCACTTAAAGTAGAAGCATCATCAATTACTTTTGACGGGGTCACCTTTAAAGCATTAAAAAGTGAATCAATCACCTTAAGTCATCTAGCGAACCGACTTTACTATAATGAAGATCAAAAACAATTAACCGCAACTAGTAGCTATGTTGGCCATAAATCACCCCCACCTTTTATGGCGGGATTTATAGAAGTTGAAGTGGATAAAGAAACAGGAGAATTTGACATTAATCATTATGTCAGCGTCGTTGATTGTGGCGTAACAATCAACCCAAAACTTGCTCAAGGACAAGTAGAGGGTGGAATCGTACAAGGATTAGGTATGGCGACATTTGAAAAAGTTATCTATTCAAAAAAAGGCCAACTGATATCAAATGACTTTTTAACTTATAAAATCCCAACCAGTTTAGATATTAAGAAGTTAACAACTGAGTTTGCAGAAAGTTATGAAGAATCAGGACCCTATGGTGCAAAATCAGTAGGTGAAATCGGCATTGATACGCCACCAGCCGCACTAGCAAACGCTATTTATAACGCTGTTGGAGTAAGAATTACAGCACTACCAATAACGCCCGAAAAAATACTAATGGCGTTACTTAAAAATAAAGAAGAGGTGCAATAATGAAAACAATGACTAGAATCAGTATTATCGTATTTTTTGGATCTTTATGGGGCATTTTAGAAGCGACACTTGGTTACGCATTACAGTTTCCACTAATCCCATTTTTCGTTTCTGGTATGATTATGTTTCCAATTGCTGCAGGGTTGCTTATTCGCGCTTATTTACTTTTACAGAGTCGCTTAAACCTTCTTTGGATTGGAATTATCGCTATGTCTATCAAATCAATAAATTTACTCCTACCAATGAATCCATGGCGTACAGTTAATCCTATGATTGCGATTATTTTAGAATCACTTCTAATGGTCGGTGTGGTTACATTAATCGTAAAAAAACCAATAAAACCTCAAGTTGTAGGACTATTTGCGGCTTCAATTGGATGGCGTACTTTATTTTTAGCTTTTATGTTTTTACAATACGCAACTACAGGATTTTTACATAACGACATTAGTAGTTTAACGGCTATATTAACATTTATATTTATATTTGGTGTAGTAAATACATTCATCGCCTTACTCATACATCAGTTATTATTACGTATTGAAACTAAAAGGTATTTCAAAATACAATTTAATCCAATTATGAGTGCAACGCTATTTGTAATCGCGTTGGTATTAAGTTATATATTATAACCGTAAAACAATAACAACACGGAGGATATCATGCAAACTATTTATGAAAAGATTCATGCATTTCAAAAAGCAGGAATTGATTTAATCGTCGTAACTGCAGTTAGTAAATCCGGTGAAGGACCTGTTGAGGTCGGTAAAAAAATGATAGTCACCGAGACTAATGAAGCCTTTGGGACTGTCGGTGGTGGCGCATTAGAGTTTCATGCGCGAGAAAAATGTAAAGAACTATTAAAATCACGTCAACATTTATATGAAAAATATATTTTAAGTGATGGAAAAGTTCATCCTAGTGCAAAAACGCTTCCCATGAAATGTGGGGGGGTTGTTACACTGTTTTATGAATTTATCGGTG
Organism: Liberiplasma polymorphum; assembly: GCF_043951795.1. Classification (NCBI taxonomy): domain Bacteria; kingdom Bacillati; phylum Mycoplasmatota; class Mollicutes; order Liberiplasmatales; family Liberiplasmataceae; genus Liberiplasma; species Liberiplasma polymorphum. The sequence goes on from NZ_JBIOAG010000017.1 coordinate 18,755, forward strand.
TTGCTAATTATGTGTATATTTTTGGTGCAGGTCATGTTGGTCAAGCGGTTGTCAATGTTTTAAAAACTTTGAATTTTCATATTACGGTCATTGATGAAAGAGAAGCTGTAATTAACCAATTTAAAGGTGGAGACCGTATTGTCCATCAGCCTTTTGTTGAGTTTTTAGAATCAGAAGGTATTAAAGAAAATAGTTTTGTCATTGTCTGCACCCCAAGTCATAAATATGATTACCATGTAATCAATAAAGTAATCGAAAAGAATATGAAACCTAAATATATAGGCATGCTTTGTTCTGCCGATAAACTTAAGGATTACTTAGATACAACATATGAAAACTTTGGTAAGGATGTTGATTTATCGAATTTTTATTCACCAATTGGACTAGATTTAGGTGGAGGTTCACCTGAAGAAATTGCCATATCAATTGTGTCTGAACTCTTAGCATTACACCATGATAAGAAGAATCCTAAACATATGAGGGAGGTTCATCATGGTGACCATCATTACTGGAACAATTAACGGTTATAAAACAACTAAAATGCATGAACTATACCATTTAAATAAATTTGGGGATGGGTTCTTATCAATAAAAAAAATGATTGATGATCACGTTCATAGTTATAATATTATGAAATTGTCTACTAAAGAAACGCGTTTATTTATTAAACACGAACAATTTTTCAATAACGATTTTAAAATAGCTTTTAAGTTAGGACCCTATTTATTTAACCAAGAAGTATTTATATGGGTACACGATGAAATAAATCATTTTATTAAAAATAATGTTGAACCGATTTATTTAGATGAAATTGGATTGTTGGAATTAGATAATAAAGGATTTCATCAAACTGTTTTGGCTCTGATAACTTCAAATTTAAATTGTGTAATTACAGTAAGAAAAAATCTATTAAAAGACATAATTAATCACTACAATATTGAAGCATTTACTTTAATTGATACAACTTCATAAAGGGGCGTTATTTATGTATGAAAAGCGTATTATCAACGGTAATGTGTACATTGATTTTACTTGGAAAAAATTTCACATCTATATTAATAATGAAAAAATAGCATTACTTGATGAAAGACTGTATCCTGCAAAAGAAGAAATTAATGCTAAGGGATTAAAAATCCTACCAGGGCTTATAGATCCGCATGTTCATTTCGCTTTAAATCTAGGTCACATAGTAGCATGTGATGATTTTTTAAATGGTAGTACCCAAGCCGCCTATGGCGGTGTAACAACGTTTATCGACTTTTTAGAGCCCGTTGATACTGTAGAAGGTTTAGAAAAAGCTTTTTATGCACGTCTAGAAGAAGCTAAAGATAGTAAAGTTGATTATGCATTTCATGCGTGCATTAAAAATCCTATATGTGATTTAGAAGCATTTATTTTAAAAATGAAATCACTAGGATTGACTACATTAAAGTTATTCACAACGTATTCAGATTCAAATAGAAGAACCTATGATGAAGATATTATAAAACTCTTAGCACTATCTCAAAAACATAATATTCTAATTTTAGCACACATAGAAAATGATGATGTCATACGTTTAAGTGATGATTTTACCCATAAAGATTTACCAGAAAGTCGTCCCTCAATTAGTGAAACGATTGAAGCTTTAAAACTGGCAGAATATACCAAACAAACTAATGGGAATTTATACATGGTCCACCTAAGTAGTGGAAAAACCCTTGAAGCTCTTAAAATGGCGTATCCCAAATTACTAAACAAGCATTTTTATATCGAGTCATGCCCTCAATATTTTACATTTACTAAAGAAAAACTCTTAGGAAAAGAAGGCGAATTATTTACATTTGCGCCACCTCTAAGAACGCAAGAAGAACAAGACTTATTGTTTAAATATAAAAACCTAATTTATTCAATCGGGACAGACCATTGTGCTTTTATGAAAAAAGACAAAACGCGTTCAAAACTTAAAGACATTCCCCTTGGTATCGGTGGCATTGAGCATAGTTTTCATGTGATGCATCATCACTTAGGGGATGATTGTATCACGAAAATGTCATTAAATCCTTCAATTGTTCATCATTTAAAAGGTAAAGGAGAAATCGCTTTAGGAAAAGACGCAGATTTATTTTTCTATAAACCTAAAATTGGTAAAATTTCAGAACACCATAGTACATGTGATTATTCAGTATATACAGGAAGAGCGAAGGAAGGTCAAATTGTTCATACAATGGTAAGAGGAAATTTCGTATTGAAAAACAATGAAATCCAACCTCATACCGGTAAGTTCATTAAAAGGAGTGTTTAAGATGTCAAAGGCAATTATCCATGCAAAACTTTATGACTTTCATCAATTCATTGATGATGCTTATGTTATATTTGACGAGCGCATTATTGATTTTGGACCTATGCAAGACTTTGAAAATAGAGGGTACGAACTAATTGATGGGAAGAATCACATTATCATGCCAAGTTTAATTTCAGGGCATACACACATATATTCCACTTTCGCAAGAGGCATTAGTTTAGCCTTTAATCCCAAAAACTTTCAAGAAATTCTTGATCAATTATGGTGGAAAATAGATGGGCATTTAAATAATGAAATGATTTACTATAGTGGCATTGTTAGTGCAGTTGACATGATTAAAAACGGTATCACTACAATCATTGATCACCATGCCAGTGGTATTGATATTGAAGGCTCACTTGAAGCCTTAAAAAGTGCCGTATGTGATGAAGCCTCACTGCGTGGGTGTTTTGCGTTTGAAACTAGTGATCGTTTTGATGTTGATACGGCAATTAAAGAAAACATTCAATTTTTAAACACTTATAAGTCCGATAAAACAAGAGGAATGTTTGGACTACATGCATCACTAAGTTTATCGGATAAAACCTTAAATAAAGTTAAAAACCACTTAGGCGATTATCCCATTCATATCCATGTTGCAGAAAGCAAACTCGATCAAGAAGATTCACTGAAAAAATACAAAAAACGTGTAATTGAGCGATTAGATGATTTTGATTTGTTAAATAGAAATAGTATTTTAACACACGCATTATATGTTGATGATGACGAACTTAGACGCATTAAAAAACGCGAGTGTGTGATTGCTGTAAACATAAGTTCAAACATGAACAACGGTGTAGGATTACCACCTGTTAAGAGATTTTTAGATTTTAACATACCTGTAATTATTGGCAATGACGGTATATCAAGTTCAATGACCACAGAATATTTAGCCCTTTATTATGCGATGCACTTAAAAGACCAAAGTCCGGTTCCTTTTGGACTAGATGATTTATTAGAAATTATAAAATCTACCTATCAGTACGCAAGTGAGTGTTTTAATGTTTCTTTAGGTAAGATACAAAAAGACTATCAAGCAGATTTACTACTTATTCCTTACAATCCCCCTACCCCACTTAATGCTAGCAATGCATTTGGACATCTATTCTTTGGTTTATTTAATAGTTTTAAACCTAAACATGTGTTTGTAGATGGAGATTATGTGTTAAAAAATTATAAGGTAAGCGAGACACTTGAAACGCAATACAATAAAGCGAGTCACTTTGCAGAAATCTTATGGAAAAATATCGAGAAGGAGGCATAAACCATGTCATTAAAAACATCGTTTGATGGACTACATTTAAAAAACCCACTAATGCCCGCATCTGGACCTTTAGTAGGGGATACAGAAAAGCTACTATTTATGAAAAACGCTGGATGTGGTGCAGTTGTAACCAAGACTATTTCTACGAAACTACCTAAGATTCCAAAGCCTTGTATATACGGAGACAAATCTTATGTTATGAACAGTGAGTTATGGAGTGAGTTTAGTAAAGAAGACTGGATTAATACGTTTTTACCTGCTTATAAAAAAGAAACAGATTGCCCACTTATTATCAGTGTTGGGTATACAAAAGAAGACATGGAAGTACTAATTCCTTTACTAGAAACGTTTGCGGATGCATTTGAAGTATCTACGCATTATGTTGGTACGGATTTATCTGTAATAAGCGACACCGTTAAAACCATAAGAAAATATACGCACAAACCGCTTTATATGAAGATTAGTCGCCATATCCCAAACCCGGCAGCTTTTGCAAAAGCAATAAAAGAAGCTGGAGCTAGTGGGATTGTAGCGATTAACTCATTAGGTCCTACGATGAAGATTGATATTGAAAATAGAAAAATTCTTTATGGAAACGAAGAAGGATTTGTTTGGACAAGTGGTCCAGTGATTAAAAATTTAGCGTTAGCGACTGTCTATAAAATCAAACAAGCAGAACCAGATTTAACCGTTATTGGTGTTGGCGGTATTGCTAGTGCAAGTGATGTTATTGAATTTTTACTTGCTGGAGCAAGTGCTGTTCAAATGTTATCTGCAGCTTTATTAAAAGGAAAAGATTTATATGAAAAAATCATTAATGATTTACCAAAAACATTAGAAAAATATGGGTTTTCAAGTGTAGAAGAAGTGATTCAAACAACCCTTGAAAATACAGTTAAATATAAAGCAAGTTTACCAAGATTAATTAAAGAAAAGTGTATTGAATGTATGTTATGTGAAAAAGTATGTCCATATTTTGCTATAACGTTTAAAGATCAAATTACATTTGACAAGGATAAGTGTTTTGAATGTGGATTATGTGTAGTTAAATGTCCTGTTCAAGCAATCATTATGGATTAAAGGAGTTGTTTATATGCGTGATATTAGTCGTTCTATTACTAAAATTGATGGCCATTTAAAATCGTCAGGAAAAGCTAAATATGTTAGTGATATTAAAATGCCTAATTTGCATTTTGCTAAAACAGTACGGTCAACGATTGCAAAAGGTAAAATAGTATCTATTAATCTACCACCTATGCCAAGTGGTTATTATACTGTGGATTATAATGATATACCTGGTAAAAATTACATAAAAATGATATTCGAAGATTGGCCAATATTCGCAAAAGATACGGTTAATCATATTGGGGAACCTATTTTACTTGTTGTTGGAAAAGATAAAGCAATAATTGATGAAATTATTAAAAATATTGTTATCGAATACGAAGAACTAGCCCCGCAATTTGAGTATAAAGAAAGTGTTGTTCAAAAACACTTTTCAAAAGGAAACGTTGATTCAATTTTTAAGAAAGATGATATTAAAACCATTGAGTATACTTATAAAACAGGTTATCAAGAACAAGCCTATATTGAACCTCAAGGGTTTATCGGATACATGAAAGAAAATAAGGTTACTTTGGAAGGATCTATCCAATGTCCTTACTATGTGAAAAATGCTCTGATTACAGTTTTAGATTGTGATCCTGATTTTGTACGTGTGATCCAATCACCTGTTGGAGGTGCTTTTGGTGGAAAAGAAGAGTTTCCATCTTTAATGGCATGTCAATTAGCCTTAGCCGTTTTAAAAGTAAAAGCACCGATTAAGATGATTTATGAACGAGAAGAAGATATGGAAGTAACAACTAAACGACACCCTTCTAAAATTCATTTAAAAGCTGCGATTAGTAAGGAACATAAAGTCCTTGCGATTAAAACACATGTTGCCTTAGATAGCGGGGCATATATAGGATTAAGTGGTGTGGTATTATCACGAGCTATGCTCGCAGTTACTAGTGCTTATACCATAGATAATCTTGATGTAAGTGGTGACGTATATAAAACAAATACAGTACCAAATGGTGCATTTCGCGGATTTGGAGCACCTCAAATGATTTTTGCGATAGAAATGTTTATGAATCATATCGCAAAAGACTTAAAGATTGATCCATTCACTTTCAGAATGAATCATCTAGCCAAACAAGGCGATTTTACATCTACTGAAGGGTTGTTTAGAGATCCAATCATCATGGAAAAAATGATTAAAAAAGCCACCGAAGTGTCTAATTATCATGAAAAATCAAAAGAATATCAAAAACCAAACAGTTTTAAAGGCATTGGGATGAGTTGGTTTTTACACGGATGTGGGTTTACTGGAAGTGGTGAAAGCGATCATATAAATGCAAAAGTTAAACTAAGAAAAGATGCGGGTAATCAAGTTTATATCTTGGTTGCAGCAGTAGATATGGGTCAAGGCGCAAAAACAACACTAATTAAAGTTGTTGCCCACACATTAGATCTTCCTTATGAACAAGTGACTTTTGATGATCCTGATACAGATTTTGTTACTGATTCAGGACCAACAGTAGCATCAAGAACCGCTATGATTGTTGGAGGATTACTTGCTAGATGTGCTTTAAAAATGAAGAAAAACTGGCAAGATGGTATCGAGCAGGTTGAAACAGAATCCTATGTTCAACCAGATTATGTAAAGTGGAATGAATCAACGATGAAAGGGGATGCTTATCCTGCTTACTCATGGGGTGTTAATATATGTGAAGTTGAAGTTGATAAACGCACATATCAAGTGGATGTAAAAGGTATTTGGAGTGTTTATGATGTAGGAAAATCACTTGATGAAAGAATCGTTTTAGGACAAGCAGATGGTGGTATCGCTCAAGGCATTGCTTATGGTTATTTAGAAGTCATGCAACATAAAGACGGAAAAATAAAACATAAAAATATGACTGACTATATCATTCCGACCGCTGTTGATATGGGATATACAGAAAACTATTTATATGAAAATCCTTTTGCATTAGGACCGTATGGTGCAAAAGGTGCGGGCGAACTAACACTAGTTGGCGGCGCACCAGCTGTAGCATTAGCTATAGAACAAGCGATAGGTAAGAAAATCCATAAAATTCCTGCTACACCAGAAGTAATCATGGAGGTGATTTTAGATGAAAATCACATTTAAATTAAATGATGAATGGATTGAGTTTGATAAAAATCCATCAGAAAGACTTTTAGATATATTACGTGATCATTTTGATTTAACCGGTCCTAAAGAAGGGTGTGGAGAAGGGGAATGTGGCGCCTGTGCAGTTTTGCTTAATGGAAAAATAATTAACAGTTGTTGTTTACCACTAGCAAACGTACATAATCAAGAAATTATGACGATTGAACACTATGCAAAAACTAAACGCTACGAGTACCTAGAAGAAGCTTTTACGCATGAAGGCGCAGTACAGTGCGGTATATGTACGCCAGGGATGATGATTGCAGCGGAATCCTTATTACGTAAAAACAACCATCCAACTGAAGAAGAAATTCGCATCGGTTTATCCGGTAATTTATGTCGATGCACTGGATATAATATGATTGTTAAAGCGATTCAGCGCGCATCAATTAGGGGGAAAGGCTTATGGTAGAACACTATATCCCAACTTCTTATCAAGAAGCATTGGAAATTTTAAGCAAAGGTAACACGCAAGTTTTTGCTGGTGGAACAGACTTAATGATTCAGTACCGTTCAACAAGCAATACACTACCCAAATTTAAAAAGAATATGCTTTATGCATTTAATCTAGAAGAATTAAAATATATTAAAAAAAATGGCAACATCATTCATATCGGTGCAATGACACCACTTGAGGAATTACTTGAAAATGATTTAACGCCAGCACCGCTTAAAAAAATTATCAAAGAAATGGCCTCTCCAGCATTAAGACATGTTGCTACGCTTGCTGGGAACATTGCGAATGCCTCACCCGCTGGAGATTCATTAATTGTTTTATATTTACTTAATGCGAGAATCATTTGCGAAAGTATTCATGGATTAAGAGAAGTACCTATTGAAACATTTATTACAGGAGTACGTAAAACTGTTTTACTTGAACACGAGATAATTAAGGAAATCATCATTAATAATGATTCTTTTACCCAATATGAAGTGACTAAAGTAGGAACACGTAAGGCAGATGCTATTGCAAAAGTTTCTGTTGCAATCGCAATAACAATTGAAGAAGAAATAATCAAGGATTTTAGAGTTGTCATTGGTTCTGTCGCAACGACAGTAATTAGAGAGCGTCATTTAGAAAAACAGTTTATTAATATAAATATTGAAACTATGAAAAATCAAATAGACAAAGTCTTAGCTAATTATGATCCTCTAATTAAACCAATAGATGATCAACGTTCTAATAAAACCTATAGAAGACACGTTGCCCATAATTTGATTCGAGATTTCATCACAAACATATAAAGAGGTGAAGCCATGAATAAATCGATAATGCAAAAAGCACGTGGGTTAGAAAAAGCCGAACTTGTATTAAAAAACGGTCGCATTATTAATGTGTATACCAATGAAATTGAAGCAGGGGATATTGCTATAGAAAATGGTATGATAATTGGCATTGGTAACTATGATGGCATCAAAGAAATAGATATGAAAAACCATTATATAGCACCAGGGTTAATTGATGGCCATGTTCATATTGAATCTTCTATGCTAACCCCAGCAGAATTTGCAAAACTAATTGTGCCAAAAGGCACGACTACCATCATTGCAGACCCTCATGAAATCGCAAATGTAAGTGGGGTAGAAGGCATAAAATTTATGCTTGAAAACAGTAAAGATTTACCACTAAATGTGTATATTATGTTACCTTCTTGTGTGCCAGCTACTAGTATGGAAAATGCAGGTGCGAAGATTACTGCAGAAGATATTGAATCACTTAGAGGACTTCCTAATGTATTAGGGTTAGGGGAAGTCATGGATTATCCAGCGGTCCTTGAAGGTGAGCGTACAATCCATGAAAAAATACGCGTTATGACGCCTATGCTAATTGACGGGCATGCACCGGATATTATTGGCAATGACTTAAACGCATATATTACTGCAGGTGTCATGACAGATCATGAATGTACTGAAGTAAATAGTATGATAGAAAGACTTAGACGTGGAATGTATGTCCATTTAAGAGAAGGTTCAGTTACTAGAAACTTAAGCACATTATTAAAAGGTATAACCAAAGATAATAAACACAGAGTCCTTTTTTGCACCGATGATAAACACCCAGAAGACATAAAAAAAGAAGGCCATATTAATTATAATATCAACCTTGCCACGAAAGAAAAAATAGAACCACTAGATGCTATATGTATGGCAACAGTAAATGCAGCGCAATGTTACAAACTCGATCATCTAGGCGCTATTGCACCTGGTAAAGATGCAGATTTAATTGTCTTTGAAGATTTATATGACATTGAACCTATCTTAGTCTTTAAAAAAGGTAAAATTGTCGCAAAATGTGATGAAGCACTGTTTGAGACCAAGGCTTCTTTAAACGACTCGATTGTAGATTCAGTCCATTTTAATGGCGAAGATATTCACTTAAAACTGCCATTAAAATCAGAAAAAGTTAAAGTAATTGAACTAATAGAAAGTAATATTACAACCAAAAAAATCATTGAAAGAGTAAAAATTAAAAATAACTATTTTCATTATGATCAGGATAAAGACATTTTAAAACTTGCTTTAATCGAAAGACACCATAATACGAAAAATGTAGGCATAGGATTGGTAAAAGGATTTGGGTTTAAAAATGGTGCACTAGCAACAACAATTGCGCATGATTCTCATAATTTAGTAGTAGTTGGGGACTCCGATGAGGCTATGATGACAGCGATTAAAAAAATCAAAGAAATTAAAGGTGGTATTGTCTTAGTCAAAGACAATAAGGTCGTTGATTACTTACAACTTGAAATTGGTGGTATTATGACTAATCAAGGGGCAGATATAGTATCTGAACGATTAAGAACCATGCATGAAATTATAAAAACCATGGGTTTAAATGAAAAAATCGATGACCCATTTATCCAACTTTCTTTTTTATCACTTCCAGTTATTCCAGAACTTAAACTTACTGATTTTGGGTTGTTTGATGTTAATGCCTTCAAACATGTACCAATTGAAGAAGAATAGAGGACAACCATGAATTTTGTTAAACAATATCGATGTACACTCTGTGACGCTATCTATAAATTTGAACCCACGACACTTACGTGTTTATCTTGTGGAGAAAAAGGCATACTAGATATTGAATATGACTATGAAATGATGAAGAAAGTTGTGAATAAAAGCTACTTTGAAAAATGTGAAGATTATTCAATTTGGCGCTATAAACCAATGATGAGTATCCATCACGGATTTATCAATGATACATTGCATGTTGGCTGGACGCCGTTATATCATTCACTGAATTTATCAGAAACAGTAAATATTAAAAGTTTATACATAAAAGATGATTCAGCAAATCCAACAGCATCTTTAAAAGATAGAGCAAGTGTAGTTGCTGTTGTAAAAGCATTAGAACATAAGCAAACAATTATTGCTTGCAGTTCTACGGGTAATGCAGCTTCAAGCTTAGCTGGTCATGCTGCAAAGGTGGGTCTTAAAAGCGTCATTTTTGTCCCTAGCCGTGCCCCAATTGGTAAACTCACACAATTATCACTTTTTGGTGCAGATGTTTACAAAGTTGATGGAGATTATAAATTAGCTTATGCATTATCAAAAGATGCAATTAAACACTTTGGTTGGTATAACCGAAACGCTGCAGTTAATCCACATCTTGTAGAAGGTAAAAAAACAGTTGCACTAGAGATTGCTGAACAACTTGAGTTTAACCTAACAGATTGGGTGGTAGTTTCAGTGGGTGATGGCTGTACCATTGCAGGGGTATATAAAGGGTTTTACGATCTGTATAAACTAGATATGATTAATAAAATCCCCAAATTACTTGGGGTTCAAAGTGAGGGATGTGCGCCGTTTTATCATGCGTTTAAAAATGATGAACCCATGAAAGAATCTGAGGAAAACACCATTGCAGATAGTATTGCAGTAGGCATTCCAAGAAATCCCATTAAAGGTATGAATGCAGTTGTAAAATCAAATGGAGCATTTATTACTGTAAGCGATGCAGAAATCATTGAATCTATGAAGGTTTTGGCGTCATTTGAAGGGATTTTTTCAGAACCTGCAGCAGCAGCAAGTTTTGCAGGATTAAAAAATGCGATTAATCAAAACATTATTAAATCTTATGAAACTGCTACGATAATTATTACTGGTAGCGGATTAAAAGATATCCAAAACGCGCAAAAAGCGATGACGAGTATTCCTATTATTAAAGCAAATTTAACCACCTTTATTGAAACGTACTCATTAGGAGGAAAAAAAGATGATTAATTTTCCATTCGGTCCAACCTATAACGAAATGCTTTATCCATCCTCAATAGAAAAAAATGTTAGAGAAAAAGCGTTAAAAGCTATCAAAGATGAACTTAATCCATTAAATTTATTTAATATTACATGGAAAAATGAACACAGCAAAGTTCATAAAATTATTTTGCCAAAAGCATTAACGGGCGTTGATGCTAATATTGTCGTTTTACTTGGTAAAAACTTTCCATCTGGTTCCCATAAAGTAGGGCCAGCCTATGCGACGTTAATTGAAGGGTGTGTAGATGAAACAATCATTCCAGGAAAGCATACAATATTAGGTCCTTCTACAGGTAATTTTGGCATTGGTGTTTCGTATATTTGTAACCTTATGAACTATGAGGCAATTGTAATTATGCCAGATAATATGAGTAAAGAACGTTACGAACGTATAAAAAAGTATGGGGCAAAACTTGACTTAACCCCGGGAACTGAATCCGATGTTATATTAACTTTAGAGCGTACTTATGAGTTAAAAAAAGATCCTAAAAATGTCGCATTAGCTCAGTTTGAACTATTCCCTAATTACCGATTTCATCGGTATGTAACAGGCCATAGTGCGATAGAAGCTGTAAAAGAAGTTGGAAACGGTCGTATCGCTTGTTTTGCATCAGCCCCAGGTAGCGCAGGAACACTTGCCGCGGGTGACCAAATCAAAACTGTTTTTCCAGAAGCTAAAGTTGTTGCACTAGAACCTTATGAATGCTCAACCTTGCTTAATGGAGGAAGAGGGCAACACCGTATTGAAGGCATTGGGGATAAAATGTGCACACTTATACACAATGTTTTGACTACGGACTTTATTGCCTTAATTAAAGATGAAGATGCAGTAAGAGGATTAAAAATCATTCAAGATGGTGATAATGTATTATTATCAAAAGGGATTAGTGAAGATGAAATTAAATGTATGAAAGGATTATTTGGTGTTTCTGGATTATGCAATATTATCGGCGCAATCAAGATGGCTAAATACTTAAAATTAGGACCAAACGAAAATGTTGTAACAATAGCTACAGACGGTTTTGATCGATATGATAGTGTATTAGAAGACTTAGAAAAAAGAACACTTGAAACTGAAGATTTTGTTTTAAACCGATGGTTTAACGATATATTCATAGAAGCTGATACCAAACATATTAAGGATACAAGAAATCAAGAAGAAAAAGAAAAACTTTTTATCCAAAAAGAAAACGATTGGCTAAAATTTGGTTATTCTAAACACTATTTAGACCAAATGAAGTCCATGGACTTCTGGCAAAAAGAGTATCAAAAAATCGATTATTATGACACATTGATAAAAGAGAAAAGAGGCACGACTAAATGAAAATTCCCTATGAAGAAATCGTAAAAAAAGCTGAAAGCTATAAACAAGATATTTCGAACTTTCTCCGTGATATGATTGCTATTCCCAGTGAATCTTGCGATGAAGAAAAAGTTGTACTTAGAATAAAAGAAGAAATGGAAAAAGTTGGGTTTGATGAAATTATTATTGATCCAATGGGGAATATATTAGGTAAAATCGGAAAAGGTAAGCATTTAATAGCGATGGATGCCCATATTGATACAGTTGGCATTGGCGATATTAATTTATGGGAATATGATCCTTATATGGGTTATGAAGATGAACATATTATAGTCGGACGCGGTGGAAGTGATCAAGAAGGCGGCATGGCATCTATGGTATATGCCGCAAAAATCATTAAAGATTTACAACTTGAAGATGATTATACCCTTCTTATTACCGGAACAGTACAAGAAGAAGACTGTGACGGACTATGTTGGCAATATATTATTGAAGAGATGAATATTAAGCCAGAATTTGTGGTCATTACAGAACCAACTTCCTGTAGAATTTATCGCGGTCACCGTGGTCGAATGGAAATAAAAGTTTCTACACAAGGATTAAGTTGTCATGGAAGTGCACCAGAACGCGGTGATAATGCCATATTTAAAATGGCACCAATCCTTATTGAATTAGAAGCATTAAATCCCAAATTAATGCATGATGATTTCTTAGGAAAAGGCACGCTTACAGTGAGTGAAATATTCTATAGTTCACCTTCTAGATGTGCGGTTGCTGATGGATGTAGTGTTTCTGTTGATCGAAGATTAACCCACGGTGAAACCTATGAATCAGCACTAGAAGAAATTAGAAATTTACCCTCAGTAATAAAAGCGAAAGCAAAAGTTGAAATGTATGAGTATATGCGTCCTTCTTACACAGGATTAATTTACCCAACCAAATCCTACTTTCCAACATGGGTCTTACCTGAATCTCACCTAGTAACAACATCGACTGTAAAAGCATATGAAGCGTTATTTAATGAAGCACCAATCGTTGATAAATGGACATTTTCAACCAACGCAGTCTCAATAATGGGACGATATAATATCCCGTGCATTGGGTTTGGACCAGGTCACGAAGATGAAGCCCATGCACCAAATGAAAAAACGTTTAAAGATGAACTTGTTAAAGCTGCAGCTCTATACGCACTAATTCCGCTTATGTACATAAATCAATTAAAAAAAGGAGAACAATCATGAAGCCATTATTTAAAGGCCGTCATTTTATCACACTAGAAGAGTGGAGCAAAGAAGAAATAAATACGTTACTTGAAGTATCAAAGGAGTTAAAACAAAAATTTAGAACCAATGTTCAAACCCCTTATTTACAAAACAAAACCGCATTTTTAATGTTTTTCGAACAATCAACTAGAACAAGAAACTCGATGGAATCAGGCCTAGCACAACTAGGTGGTCATGCAACGTTTCTTGATACTTCAACCATGCAAATATCACACGGTGAATCCGCGAAAGATACAGCGATTATATTATCTAGTTATGGGCATGGTATTGCCTGTAGGATTTGTTTTTGGGGTGTAGGAAATAGATATTTAAGAGAAATGGCAGCCCATTCAACCGTTCCTATTATGAACTTACAATGTGATTTATACCATCCAATGCAAGGATTAGCCGATTTAATGACCATACAAGAAGTAAAAAAAGAAACAAAAAACTTAAAAGTTTCCATTATATGGGCTTATGCAAAAAGTCATAAAAAACCTATTAGCGTCCCGTTATCTCAAGCATTATTATTTCCAAGATATGGTATGGATGTCACCCTTGCTTATCCTGAAGGCTATGATTTACCGGACTGGGTTATTGAAAAAGCTAAGCAAAACGCTTCTTTAAATGGGGGATCATTTAAAATTACACACAATCAAGAAGAAGCGTATAAAAATGCAGATATCGTTATTCCTAAGAACTGGGGAAGTTGGGTTAGAAATCAATCAGAACAAGTTATCGATGAAGTGCTAGAAGCCAATCGTCATTGGAAATGCACAGAAACGTTAATGAAACTTGCAAAAAATGATGTTTCATATATGCACGCATTACCTGCAGATAGAGGAAATGAAGTAGAGGATTCTGTAATAGATGGAAAACACTCAATTGTTTATCAAGAAGCTGAAAACAGATTGCACACCGCAAAAGCTGTAATGGCAATGACAATAGGGGATAAATAATCGTAAAAAAAACCGATCAATGATCGGTTTTTATATTAGTCTTTTTTTCTAGTATAGGATTCAAATCCAATGATTTGTGTAATGGATGGTGTTTGAGTAAACGGAATAAATAATGCTAGTAGTATTGGTAAGAAATACGTAAGTGTAAAGTGACTATATAAGGGAAACATAAAACTAACATCTAGCTGCTCTAAGCGTACTAAACTATACTTAACTTCATCAGCATGATATTCAACTTGTAAGTAAAGGACTGTATAGTCATCTACTTGATAATCTGCAATGTAAGCACTGTTATAACCTTGCCAACGATAAAATGGTTGTGAACGAAGTGGATAATGAATAGCTTTAAATGCAAAATCATCCCCGAGTATTTCAACTCTATTCAAGGTATCTTTTGAAGAGTTAACTAAATATAGTCGTCCATCATTTATGAATCCAGCGTTATTAAAAGGATTATTTAACACAAAGTTTCTAACAGAACCATCACTTGTCACCTTGTAATAGGTGGTTTTGGTGATATTATTTAAAGAAATATAGTATAGAATTTGGTTAGTCTTATCATAAACGGGTTCACCTGAAAAACGTGCAAATTCGGTTAAGTCATCTTTTAAAATAAAGGCATCTTCAGTGGTGAAAAATAGTGTATATGAAATTACGGTTATCGCTTCATAAGATAGAGTAAGTACGTCAATAGACTCTTCTAATATAAGCGTTTCATTTGAAAGCTTATAAATCTCGTATAAAGTTTCACTTGATTTATGTAATAAATAATATTGATCCTCTTGAATAAAAAGCGTACTATCTAATGTTGAAAAATCACTAATTTTTTCACTAGTATTCAAACTAACCAAAAATAAACCTTGTCTTCCTAATAAGTATAATTGATTATCTTGAACAAAAAATTTATTATGAATAGTCATTGGGTAATGGCTATCATCTAACTCAGCAAAATTTTCTAGTAACTCGGTTCTAATAAGTTCACCGTTTGTTATACTATAAACCATTAAAACATCAGTTTCTGTGTAAATATACAAATGATTTTCATCAAAATAAAAGTCTGTTATAGCATCTTTTATAAAATCATCGCTAATAATCTCAAACTCAGTTCTAAATTGATAGTCATTAGTTAATTGATTAGGAAATGTATCAAAATTAAAGTATCTAATACTATCAGAAAGGTTAAGCGATTGCTTCATTTGATTCGTTGGAAGTTGGATGATAAAGAAGAAAACACTAAAAAAAACTAAAATAAGCCACAAAACAACATATTTAGAAACGGTTGCATGTGAATACCATAAGCCAATCTTCTCATATAACGGCAATAGTTTTTTTTGTAAAAAGATAGGCAATATTAACAATAGTACGACGCTTAATGAAGCCATACTAAATTGAATCGTTGTTGGTTCAAATCTTAGTATAGTTAACATTAAATAAAACGGAATGAAACTTAACACAAATAATAAAATGTTATTTTTCACCGTTTCTGAAATTAAGAAAACATCCTCATCAATAGCATTAATAATGCGTACAGTGATATAAGAAGTAATCAATATTAAAATTAGTATTAAAAAATAAACTAAAAAAACATTAATCGCACTTTCTAAAAAAACAACTAACACAATTTTGTAACTAATGATACCGGTAAGGGTAGAAAGTAGCGCTATGTTCTTCTTTGAAGTAGTTAACTTATCAAAGTTAAAAAAGTATGATGATAATATTAAAATTGGTAGTGGTAATAGGATATAGATTATATTCATAACATCCCCCTTTAGAGTGATACTTTTATCATATCACAAAGAATTTCAAAACAAAAGATATAAATAATTTAAAAAGAGATACAGTGAATTAAAAATAATTTCATTGTATCTCTTGGAGATTTTAGTAGATTACTTTACTTTTCAATTGATATTCTTCAAAGATTGGTAAACATTCATCTCTTAGGGATTCTTCGATTTTTAAGACACCATGATCATTTTTGCCACCTTCAATAAACTCATAGATAAAATCATCTCTAAATCCAATCGCAGCTGCATCTTTCGGCCTGCATCCATAAATTACATGCTTTATGTTTGACCATATAATCGCCCCTAAACACATAGGGCAAGGATAAGCGGTTGTTACAACAACACATCCAGTTAAATCGTGAGTACCAAGCTTAGTAGCGGCCTTTCTTATTGCGTTCATTTCAGCGTGTGCAGTTGGATCATGATCTCTTAAAACAGAATTAGATGAAACTGATAACAATTCTCCGTCTGGTCCTATGATTGCGGCTCCAAATGGACCGCCCACGTTATCATTCATAGTTGTCCGTGCTTGTTCAAGTGCTTTTTCCATGACAGTTCTAATGGTGTTTTTCTCCATAATAGTCCTCTCCTAAATCTAAAGTTTGAATAGCTAGATAAGTTTATTATAGCTTAATTTAATAAAATTAAAAATGATAAATATTTCTATACCTTATTCCCGTTTGTGATAAAATACATATGATGGAGGAATACCCAAGTGGCTGAAGGGGCTGGCTTGGAAAGCTAGTAGATCGGGAGACCGGTGCGTGGGTTCGAATCCCATTTCCTCCGCCATATTTAAATCATTGGCCAAATACAATATTTTTGGCCTTTTTTTATGCTGAAAATATACACCTTTATCTACAAAAGTGAACAGGTATTTATGAACGTTTAATCAATGTTACTAAAGATGAGATTACTTGTGTGTTAAAATTCAAAAAATTTCATTTGAGAGCGCTATTGCCATATAGATAATTAGAGTTTTAAATGATATAATAATTTTGATGTTAATAAAAGTAGGAACAAGTGTTTATTATACACCGATGTCAATATAATGATAATTGAGAGGTAAAACATGAAGAAAGTATTGTTAATTACTTTGATGATTTTTTTTAGCTTGCTCTTATCATCTTGTGATTATCCAGAAAAATCATTTCAAGCACTACGTAGAGATTACATTCCCAAAGAAGTAACAAGAAACTTTCAACTAGAAAGAGGCGTGTATGCCCCTTTTGTATGGACTTCGGATAATGATGCACTTGTTATAAATGGTAACGATGTTATTGTTCATCAAAAAGATGAAGATGTTATTGTTAATATTACAGCAACAATAAATAAAAAAAGTGAAACTTTTGAAATTAAAGTGTTGAAAATTGGTAGTCCGCTATCTGGTAGAGAAAAAGCTGAAGACATAACGATTTACTTGAATGATACATATAAAAAAATCGATGGTGGATTATTAGAACTACCAAATGAAATAAACGGAATCTATATCAAATACCATCTAGATCTTATACAATCATTGTATGGTTATAAGATTGAAAATGATAAGACATATTTATCATCTAGTTTTAGAGCTGGTGGCCAAAGTATAAGTATATCAATGTCATTTTATGATGACATTGATATGAAAAGTGAAAATCATGTCTATTGGTCAAGTTTAAGTTTAATTGCTGAAAGTTTAAACGAGGATGACCCATTTTTGTTAGCAGTTCACGAAATCAATATAAATAATTACAATTTTACCAGCAATCTAAAATACCAGTTCGGAATAGCCAACTTAAAAGTTGGTGATATTATAGCGTTTGGAACTAGTGATTCATTCGAGGCAGATTTAATCATGAATAATAGAGAATACTTCAATAAAATAGAAACCAATAAATTTGAAATCACCAATAACTTTAGAGAAAATACTCATGAATTAGGTAGGCTAACCATTACTATTGATGGTTTATCAAAAACAATTTTTATTCAAATGTATATGTGATTAAACGCTTAAAAAATTTTCACAAGTAATTTTTCCGTTTTCAAAATCTTTAGATGATATAGCTTTGTTAGTGCATCATTGTACTGAAGTGAAGGATGCAACCCATAAAAAAAAACGACTTGAAGTCGTTTTATTTATAACCTACTCTGATAAAGCTTTTAATGCATCTTTTTCAAGTCTGAAAATCATCCAATCATTTAGAGGCTTAGCGCCTAATTTCTTATAAAACTCAATTGAGGGATGATTCCAATTTAAACAATACCAATCAAGTCGACTACAATTTCGTTTTACAGCAATACTCGCTAAATGTTTTAGCATCGCTTTTCCATAGCCTTTATTTCTATAAGGTTCATAAACAAACAAGTCCTCTAAAAACAGGTTCGCTTTACCTAAAAAGGTTGAGTAGTTATAATAATATAGTGCAAAAGCAACTGGAATACTAGATTCTTCACCGATTATAACTTCAGCATATTTATCTTTAAATAAAGACATTTTAATTGAATCTTCCGTAGCAGTTACAGCATCACTCATTTTTTCATACTTTGCTAAAGCTTTAATAAAATCTAAAATTAGTTTAGAATCATTAATGGTTGCTTCCCGTATATTAAATGCCATTGTATCACTCCGTTCACTTACATTAATCATATCACAACACCTAGGTTGAAGCCATAGTCTATACATAAAACAAGAGGTAAAAAGCTGGATTTATTTAATATCATTATTTCAAAACCAACAGTTAACGACATTGAATCAATTCGGGCTTTTTTTTCTTTGATTATTAACAAAACCTTTAAAGAAGAAAATATTCCAGAAGAAGTAGAAAAACCAGAGGATGAAATTAACTTCAAAGTAACGCTTTTTAATAATGTAATTGAATATATAGACACAAAAACGCATGTTTTTATCGCGAAATATGAAAATGAAATTATAGGCTCTATAGCTTATGGCATAGCAAATGGGGATATATTAGAGTTAAGTAATAATGCACTTAGTGATATGATTGAAATAGGAAGTATTTATGTTCATCCTAAATTCCAAGGATTAGGAGTATCAAAGCATTTAATTAAGTACGTTTTAAACATTTTAAGCATAAAAAACGTTAGAACGTTTTGTTTAGATTCTGGATATGAAAAAGCCCAATCAATCTGGTATCACTTATTTAAAGAGCCCTATTTAGTAAGTGAAAATCATTGGTCAGTAAATAAGGCACATATTATTTGGGTTTGTGATGTTCATGAAACACTAAGCCGGCTAAATCAAAAATAGGTTATTCAATAATTAAAGTAATATTATAAAGTAATTTAGTTTACAGTGTACAAGGCGATAAAAAGCATTTTAAATAAAATACTTTTAATATCAAAGTTTTTTTGTGAATATTTTATTCAACATGGTATAATATAGAGAATAAAAAATGCATTTAAGGAGTGTAAGCATGATAATTAAACCGTCAATTCGCTCAAACATATTTACAAATGCCCATCCTTTCGGATGTAAAGCATTTGTTGAGCATCAAATAAAAGAAGCAAAAGCCTTAGAACCATTTAATGGTCCTAAGAATGTGCTTATAATTGGAGGTTCTTCTGGATATGGGTTATCGACAAGAATCGCTTTAGCTGTAGGCGCAAATGCAAATACAATTAATGTTTCGTTTGAATCAGCGCCTAAAGGAAAAAGAACTGGAACTGCTGGTTGGTGGAACAATATTTATTTCCAAGAATTAACACGTGAGTTTGGCTCTAAACATAAGGATTTTGTTGGAGATGCTTTTAGTTCTGAAATGAAACAACAAGTAATTGATTACGTTAAAAATGAATTTGGAAAGTTAGATTTAATCATTTATTCACTTGCAGCTGGTGCTAGACGAGATGAAACAACAAATGAAATAGTACGTTCACATATAAAAACTTTAGGCGAAGCAGCTATTGGAAAAACCATTGATGTTGCTTCACACGAAATAAAAGACTTAACTGTAACTGAAGCCAATGAACAAGAAGTTAAAGAAACTGTCTTTGTTATGGGCGGAAGTGATTGGCATAACTGGATTCAAAGATTTGATGCTGAAAATTTATTAAATGAAGGTGTTAAAACTATCTCATATACTTATATTGGTGGTCCAACAACAGAAACCATTTATCGTGGGGGAACACTCGGTAAAGCCAAAGAAGACTTAGAAGAAAAAGCTAGATTAATGGATGGCTTGTTTAAAGAAAAATACAATGGTGAAGCGTTAATTTCTTCTAGTAAAGCCGTTGTCACAAAAGCTAGTGTTTTTATTCCACAAATGCCAATATATGTATCATGTCTATATGATGTTATGATGAGACATTCTATTCATGAATCAATCTTAGAACACAAATATCGCTTATTTAAAGATATGATCTATGGAAATAACCGTATCACTGATGATAAAAATCGTATTAGATTGGATCATTTAGAGATGCAAGAGTTTGTCCAAAGCGAAACAGTAGAACTTATGAAAAAACTCTCAAATGAAGCGTTATTTGAATTAGAAGGTACAAAAGAATTCTTTAACGAATTTTATAAGATTCATGGATTCGGATTTGATTCGATTGATTATAAAAAAGATGTTGATTTAGACAAATTATCTGAATTAGAACCTAAATAAGAACTGAAAATTTTCAGTTCTTTTCTTTTTAACTTTAGGCTTTATTGTATAATTAAACTAAC
>NZ_JBIOAG010000018.1:0-39384 GCF_043951795.1 Liberiplasma polymorphum
TTGTAGTCCTAAAAAGGCTACAGTTTTTCTTTTTATCTAGTTTTTTTACGGTATAATAATATTTGTAAATGAGGAGTCATTATGAGATATATTGAAGCCAAAAGCATCATACAATCCAACCATAATTTTAATCTCTACCGTGGATGTACACACGGTTGTATTTACTGTGATTCTAGGAGTACATGCTATCAGGTGGGTGATTTTGATAATATTACCGTTAAAAAAGATGCACTAATTATCATGGAAAACCAACTCAAACGTAAACGAAAAAAGACACTATTAACAACAGGTGCAATGAGTGATCCTTATGTGCATATTGAAAAAGATATTTTATTGATGCGTGGAGCTTTATTATTAGTAAAGAAATATGGATTTGGTATCTCAGTATTGACGAAAAGTAATCTAGTGTTAAGAGATTTAGATTTATATAAGGAAATAAATTTCAATCATAAAGCCATAGTACAACTAACCATAACGACAACCAATGATGAACTAGCAAAAAAAATCGAACCACATGTAACATTACCTTCGAAACGTTATGAAGCGTTAAAAATATTTTCATCTCATGGTATTACTACAGGTATATGGATGACACCGATACTACCGTTTATTACCGATAATGAAGAAAATATAATAGAGATTGTTAAAAAAGCTGCACAAGCGAAAGTAACTTTTATTGTATCATTTGGTATAGGCACAACCATGCGAGAAGGAAGCAGAGATTATTTTTATAATCAACTCGTTCAGTTCTTCCCCGGACTTAAAGATCAGTATATAAAAACATTTAAAGATAAGTACATTTGTGATAGTCCAAACGCTAAAAGATTACAAAAAGTATTTGAAGACACGTGTGACGCTTATGGTATATTACATAAACACGATACGATTTGGAAACTATTCAAAGCATCTTCAACCGAACAACAAACACTATTTTAAGGAGTAATGATATGAAATTTGATTGTAGGCCAATTAAAATCCGATAACCCTTTGTTTATACAACTAAACCCAAACAAAGGAGAATAAAAATGGAAATTAAAGATAATATCATTAAGAAAAAGTTAGAAAACGTCTATTTTATTGCCGGCACAAACTGTGGTGGTAAATCATCAATGGCTAAAGCATTAAGTGAAAAACATGATATGTATTTTTACAGCGCAGATAGTGAGTATTGGAATCATAGAAAAATAAGTGATGAGGTATCACAGCCTAATATGAACCGGCCTTTTTTAGGATGGGAAGATTATTTTATGCGCGATGCTAAAAAACAAGCAGAGTGGCTTATTAAAGCTGAAAAAGAAGAAATGGATTTTATTATTGTAGATTTACTCGAAATAGCATCCCAAACAGACAAGAAAATTGTTGTAGATATTCACCGTGATGTCGATTTATTTAAACGTATATCAGATTATCATAGAGTTATATTTTTACTTGCTGAAAATGATTTAATTCAAAAAGAATATTTTGGTCGTGAAGATAAAAACGATATGTTAGTTTGTATAAAACGTGAAACAAAAGATCCTGATGAAGCAATTAACAATGTTTTAAAAGTAGCTGAAATCATTGGGACTATTGAAAGAAATCAAGCGCTTGAAAGCGGCTTCTTTACACATACAAGACATGAAAACACAGACTTTTTAAAACGTATAGAAATTGTAGAAAAGCATTTTAAACTAATTTAAGGAGTAAATTTATGATTAAACCATTATCTAAAGAAAAATATAAAGACTATCCACTTCATTTTGCTTATGAAACTATAGAGTATTATGATGTAAGTATAAATGAAGAAGACAATCAATTTACTGTAATCTTCACGAAAGAAAAATTTGACTCACCTATTAAAAAAACATTTGATAGTAAACTATTTCAACCTTATCTAGAAAACCCTACAGCATATGGGTATTTTATTGATGAAAAGATTGTGGGCGTACTAGAAGTTAACTTTGACAGTTGGAGTAAACGCTTAAGAGTCACAGAATTATTAATTGATATCCAATATAGAAGACATGGAATCGGGAAAACATTAATGAATCAAGCCAAGAAGTTCGCAAAAGAACTAGGTGCAAGATCAATTATATTAGAAACGCAAACGTGTAACACTAAAGCGATTGATTTTTATCGTTCTCAAGGGTTTAAACTAATCGGTTTTGATAGTACTTGCTATAGTAATAATGATATTGAAAATAAAGAAGTAAGAGTTGAACTAGGATTTAACATATAAATCTTTTCAATGAATCCCAACAAATTCTCCTTGGTAATTGTTTAATAGTCAAAGGAGCTTTTAAGATGAAAAAATTTATGTTTGCAAGTATGTTATTTTTAGTGCTTACTTTAGCGGCATGTACGTCAAAAACCGAAGCTGAACCAACAAGTACATATATTACAATGGATATGAATCCTGCTGTATCCTTTATTATTGATGAAGAGGACAATGTTATTTTAATCAATGCGTTAAATGAAGATGGAGAAATCTTGTTATTTAACCTTAATGTAGTTGGACACGGTGTTGAACAAGCACTTGAAATGATTATTGAAGAAGCAGGAAATCTAGGATTTATTGATCCGGAAGTTGAAACAGTAATTGAAATCGAAGTTATAGGCAAAGATGTAGCAATTGAAAATGCTGCTCGTGCTAAAGTCGAAACAGGGCTAAGCAAAGCTTTTGAAGCAAGAGAACTCCCTGTTCAAGTAAATCAAAGAGCTTATGATGAAGATTTTATCGCTGAAGCACAACAAAAAGGATTAACAGCTAGAGAATATCGTTTAGTCCAACAAGCTTTATATGCTAATCCAGAATTAACAATGGATGAAGCTGTAGAAATGGACACAACTGAACTTGTTGAACAAGTAAGAGAACATGGTCAAAAAGTATCTGAATATGCCATTGCATTAAAAGATGACTTTTTAGCGGCTAAGCAAGAAGTTTTTGAAGAATACTTGCCACAAATTGAAGCATTAGAAGCACAAATCGAAGAAGCAGTTGCTAATGAAGAACCAACAGAAGAATTAGAAGCAGAACTTGAAGCATTGCAACAAGAAATGAAAGATGCATTAAATGATGTTGTTTCAGATTTAGTTGAACAAGCTAAAGCGATTCGTGACTTAATTGAACAAGAACACCAAGATAGACGTTCACAATTTGAAGACAGAATTCCTAGACCTTAATCAAAGTTTATAATAAAAACCCTTCACTATTTTTTATAAAAGTGAAGGGTTTTTTTATTATGCTGCTGGTACGACAGCACCACCGTAATTTTCTTTGATCCAATTTTGAACAGTTTCTGATTGTAAAGCTGCAATCAAAGCAAGAATAAATGGATCTTCGCTATTAGCTGATGTTGTAACTAATACATTAACAAATAAAGAACCACTACCTTCGATTGCTAAAGCATCTTCTAATGGGTTTAATCCGTTATCTAATGCATAATTACCATTGATTAATACTGCATCACCCGAGGTGTTGTTATAGTTGCTGTAAAGCTGTGCAGCATCTACTTCGGTAAATGTAATGACTTTTTCAGATGTAAATAATGTTGGTAATGCATTAATACTTGAGGCAACGATATCTGCATTCGTGACTCCGTTATTTAAAGTTATTAATCCTGCTTCTACAAGTAATCCTAAAAGTCTAGGACGATCAGAAGGTGAATTTGAAATTATGAGTTGAACTTCGTTAGAAAAATCATTTAACGAAGCATGCTTTTTACTATATAACCCAATTGGTTCTACATGGACACCGCCAACAGAGACGAAATCATAGTTGTGTTCTGAAATTTGTAAGTTAAGGTAAGGGATATGTTGGAAGAAGTTAGCAATAATATCGCCACTTTGTAAAGCGACGTTCGGTAAAACATAATCAGTAAATACGACAATTTCATATTCAAATCCTTGTTCTAGTAAAATTGGACGAACATACTCTAATATTTCTGCATGTGGAACAGGGGTTGCTCCGATTCTAATGACATCTTTTTTTCCGCAAGCACTTAATGTGAACGTTGCGATTAACAATATTGCTAAGATAGATAGTTTTTTCATTATTTTTCTCCTTTTATTTGTGTGTGAGTTTTTTTACGGTTACATCACCGATTAATTGAATTATTAAAATAAGCGCTACAATTAAGAAAGTCGCTATAAGTGTCACTTGCTGACGGTTTCTAGCATACCCATAAAGATAAGCTAAGTTTCCTAAGCCACCTGCACCGATTGCTCCAGCAATAGAGGTGTAACCTGTGATAGCTATGGCTGTAACTGTGATTCCCCTTATCAGTGAAGCTTTTGATTCAGGAATGAGTATTTTTAAGATAATAGTTAAGTTTGTTGCGCCAAATGAAATACCAGTTTCTTTAAGTTCCTTGCCTTTTTCAAATAGCGCTAATTCAACTAAGCGAGCATAAAATGGTGTAGCCCCAATGACTAATGCCGGAATCGCTGCACTTGGTCCTAAAATTGTTCCAACAATAATACGAGTAAGTGGTAGTAATAAAACGATTAGTATAAGAAACGGGATACTCCTTCCAATACTAGTAATGACTGATAAAATTGCATAAATGCCATGATTTGGAATAAGGCCATCTTTACTTGTAACATAGAGTGAAATACCTAAAATAAGCCCAAACACAAACACGAATAATGTAGAAATAATCGTCATATATAGCGTTTCATTAAACGCATTTAAATAAGTATCAAAGTCGATCATTAATAATCACTACTCCTTTTTCTATAAGTGCCTTTTTAGTTATTTCAATATCTTTTCCATCCATACTTACAAGCATTAAACCTTCGGTATTTGGAGATATGTTTGCAAATAGGATATTAAAACTAATATCATATCGCTGTACATAAAAGCTTAATAAATTTTCACTTGTTAAATGTTTAGGGAACTTTAATACTGTTAAATTAGGTAAATTACTAAACTGAGATGCAATATCTTCGACATTAAAGCCAATCAAATGAACAAGTTCTTTAGTCACTTCATGTTTGGGTTGAAATAAAATGTCATCTACGCGTCCTACTTCAACAGGAACACCATAATGCATAACAGTGACTTCATCACAAATTTCTTTTATAACATGCATATCGTGTGTGACAATGACAACCGTTAAGTTTCTTGAATACTTTATTGACTTAATTAAGGATAATATACTTTTGGTTGTTAATGGATCAAGGGCACTTGTCGGTTCATCACAAAGTAATATCTCAGGGTCATTTATTAAAGCTCTAGCAATACCAACACGTTGCTTTTGACCGCCGGATAGTTGACTAGGATATTGATTTTCATAGCCTTTTAATCCAACATCACCAATTAATTTTAAAACTTTTTCATGATCATCTTGATTAATTTTTCTTGTAGCCCTTAAAGGAAACAATATATTTTCTTTAACGGTTTTACTTTCTAGTAAATTAAAGTTTTGAAAAATCATCCCGATTTTTCGCCTAAGCATTCGTGTAGACTCCTTATTGAGTCGCTTGATATCATCATAACCAAAAACACTAACTTCCCCATCATCATGACGCTCTAATTGATTTATGATTCGAATTAAAGTGCTTTTACCTGCACCACTCAAACCAATAATCCCGTGAATGACATTTGGCTTGATACTAAACGAAACGTTATTTAAAGCATGAATAGAGGAAGTTTTTCCTGTAAATTCTTTAGATACATTTGTAAATTTAATCATAGATAAAACCTCCTTTTTAAGAATAAAAAAAAACAGTGCATTCGCAATGAAAGCACTGTTAAATTTTGAATTTTAACATCCATTGCTAGGCTTTTGGCCCCTCGATAAAAGCACCTAATTAAATAGGTTGCTGCTGCTTCAAAGGTTATCTGACCTCCACAGCTCTTAATGAATATCCGTTACATTTAAAACGATTTTATTATAGATATAAATAAATGTCAAAGAAATATCTAATGTAAATGTTTTCAATAAATATTACATAATTAAGTTTAAAATTATTCTTACTAAACCACCCATGATAAAAGCGGTTAGAAAAGTTGATAATGTAATAAGTAAGGTTACTTTAAACTTGAATTCTTTAAATAATACGACTAATACAGAAATACAAGGTAAATAAAATAACGCAACAACAGACCCAGTGATTAATTGTATTGTTGTTAGATTCATTTCAAGCAAAGGAACAACAGCTAATTCTCTACGGATAATCCCTAATACTAATGAAAGGCTTGCTTCTTTAGGTAAATCTAACCATCTTACCACTAATGGTTCCATCCAAACGCCGAATGTTTCTAAAGCACCAGTTTCTACAGCCAATGATGCAACCAATATCCCAATAAACATTGGAACTTGTGCCTCAATTATAAAATGTTTCATTTTAACCCATACTTTTTTACTAAGTGAACGTAAATCCGGCATTAATAGATTAGGTATTTCTAAAATTAAAGGACTGCTTTTACCTTTAATTAGTCTATTTAGTAGCAATCCAATTAAAATTATTGTTAGAAACGAAAGACTATAAACAAATATCAAAGCGCCAATTGACTGACTACCTAATAACACAATAAGTGCCGCTGTTTGTGCAGTACAAGGCACAGCAATAGCGATTAATGTTACAACAATAACGCGTTCTTTAGAACTATTTACAGCACGCGTACTTAAAATAGCAGGAACTGCGCACCCATACCCTAATAAAAAAGGTATGATATTATTTCCAGGGAGGCCTATTTTACGCAAAATAGAATCAAGTAAAACACCAAGTCTTGGTAAATAGCCACTATCTTCAAGAAAAGAAAACGCAATATAAAACATTAAAACAAACGGTAATATAACCGCAATTGGCCACTCAATCATTTTTATTAATAAGCCATATTCACCTACTAATACATTATAAAATAGTCCGGGTTGAACAAATCTCGCGACCAAGTTTTCAATAAAAGGAATATAGTAATTTTCTAGTAAAGGTGCTAGTAAATCATCAACAATGAATTCACCAACTCTAACGACAAATAAAATAAACAAAGTCATAACGATTATTGCTATTGGAATCCCTGTTAAAGGTTTAATAGATGCATCGCCCAACTTTTCAAGGAATGATAGTTTAACATCTCGGTTTGTAACGACATTATTAGTAATTTCTTCTGATTTTTCACTGTAATTATCCACATGAATATTACTAACTTTCGGACTGTCGGAAAAAATAGCTTTTTTTAACTCGTTAATTCCAATTCTTTTAACTGCAACCGTTTCTATAACAGGTGCATTTAAATATTTTGATAGCAAATGCTTGTTAATTTCTAGTCCGCGACGAAAGGCGACATCCCCTAAATTTAAGACAAAAATAATAGGGATATCTCTTTTTTGTATATCAAAAGCTAAATGTAGATTTCTTTCTAGATGAGTTGCATCAAGTACACAGATGATTAAATCAGCGCCATCATCTAGCATACGTGTTGCAACCTCTTCAGCTTTTGATACTGCTTTTAAAGAGTATGTCCCTGGTACATCGATAAGGAGTGCTTTTTCTCCTTGATAACGCATGACCCCTTCATGATAAGATACCGTCGTTCCGCTATAATTAGCTGTTATGACATCTAATCCTGTTAAGCGGTTGAATAAAACGCTTTTTCCTACATTAGGATTCCCCATCAATAGAACTTTTTTTAATTCATTACGATCTTTTATAGGTGGGGTAATTTCTTGACAACTCATTAGGATATCGCCTTTGCTAATATTGCTGAGGCTAAGTTTTTATCTATTGCGATATCTCTTTCTTTGATTCTTATAACTAAAGGACCCCCTAAAGGTTGTTTAGTGATGATTTTAACCTCTAAACCAACACGCACACCAATCGCTTCTAATAGGTGATCTTTTGGACAATTCGTAAGGATATAATTATGCTGTTTCTTGCCTGAATATAAATACATAAAATCGCCTCTTTCTTGATGAAATTAACTATCCCTTTGCGAGTAAAATTATAATACAACTTTTTGTGTACTTCAACAAAAATTATAAAAATTATAAATAAGTCTATAAACTAGAATTAAAAGGAAAAAAGATGTAAGGGGTTTACTATTGTAAGCGTTTGAATGCTGTGATATAATTTTTTGAAAGCGTTTTTAAGGAGGGATTCTATGGAATCGTCTTATGACATAATAAAAAAGACTTATGGTCTTGATGTAATTGATGACATTTTACTTAAAAAAGATAAACATGTTGAATTTGTTTTTAATCTTCAAAAAAAACCGATGACTGTTCATATTATTAAAGGCGATACGACAGCTATAGGACTCCCAAATAAAATCGAGATGCCTTTTAAAGAGTTACTTACCTATGTCGTTGATGATAATGCATTAGCTGAAATAGAGGGTAAAAAAACTTTTGCGATTGATTTAATCACAAAAATCAATAGTATCAAAGAAGATTTGTATGTATTTATTCCTGTTGGGAAAGATGGAAATATTCTTTGGTTGACTGTTGGCTTTTATGTATTAAGTACTAATAAGGATAAGCCTGAGTTAATTCATGGTCGCGTGCACCGCGTATCAGATAAGACGCCTTTAGAAATTACTTATTATAAAAAGGCTTACCAAGATGAACTAACTGGATTGTTTACGCGAGAAACTTTAAAAATGCACTTTGAGAAGTTAAAGAATATTCAAGGTGGGTACGGATTGTTTATTGATATCGATGGGTTTAAATCGGTCAATGATCAATTTGGTCATAAAGCAGGTAACTCTGTATTAAAATGTATTGCGGATGCATTTATTAATAATTGGGAAAAAAACGTTATCTATTACCGTCTTGGTGGAGATGAATTTTTTGTTTATGTATGGGACCATGATGAGGAGAAGGTTATAAATAGGGCTAAAAGAATCATTTCCACAATTGAAAACCTTGAATGCGAAGATATCAAACTTGATATAAGCGCTGCGGTTGGAATAGTTCCTATCTCATCAACATGTGTTGATTATGCACATATACTTGACATGAGTGATAGTGCGATGTATAAAGCGAAGAGTCAGGGTCGTGGTCAAATTTATCTAGTTAACGATATTACTTGAAATATACCTTAATTTGTGAGAAAATAAAGCGATTTTTAAAATCGCTTTTTATATGGAGGACACGATGAAAAGAAGAACTAAGGTATTGAATTACTTCATTAAAACATTAAATGGTATGGCTTACGGATTATTTTCAACACTCATTATAGGTGTTATTATTAGACAAATAGGTATCTATACAGGGTTTGATCCAATTTTCCATTTAGGCTTAACATTAATGGGATTTATGGGAATAGGGATTGGACTCGGTGTTGCTTGGAGTCTTGATTTAAAAGGTTTAAGTTTAATTGCAGGGGCTGTTGCTGGTGGTATAGCGACATCATTACCTATTCTATTAAGTGCATTTACATACGGAATCGATTTAACTAATATTAATATTGGTGCAGATCCGGTTGTCGCTTATTTAACAAGTATTGCTGCTATCGAGGGATTGCGTTTAATATTAAGAAAGAAAACCCCACTAGATATTATATTAATACCTTTAATTAGTGCATTTATTGCATTTGGTGTTGTATTAATCATCGGTATTCCAGTTGCGACAACGATGAGCTTAATTGGTGACTTTGTACAACATGCAACAACTTATCAACCATTTATTATGGGTATAATCATTGCTGTGATCATGGGGATGGCATTAACTGCACCAATATCAAGTGCGGCAATTGCTATCTCGATAGGGTTATCTGGTATTGCAGGTGGTGCAGCTGTTGTTGGTGGCGCTGTTCAAATGATTGGATTTGCAGTAATGTCACGTAAAGATAATAATATTGGTACAGTAATATCTGTTGCAATTGGTACAAGCATGCTACAGTTTAAAAATATATTACGAAAACCTATAATTTGGTTACCTACAATTATTGTTTCTGCTATTTTAGGACCAGTAAGTACAATGCTATTTAAGATACAGACCGACTTTACAGGTAGTGGAATGGGAACTAGTGCTGGAATTGGGCAGTTTGCAACCATTCAAGCCATGGGAAGTAGTGGTTCTGTATGGTTAATGATATTGGTGCTACATATTGTATTGCCAATAGTTCTGGTTTTTGGATTAGATACATTGTTTAGAAAAAAAGGTCTTATTAAAGAAGGCGACTTATCATTAAAAACGAACGAATAAGCTGAGTTTTCAGCTTATTTTTTTTATACTGAAATCACAACTTTGTTTGCGTTTTACTATACTCACTTACAAAAAGTAAGTATAATATACCTATACTATTACAAGGAGAATATTGTGAATATTTCATATGGCAATCATCATATAAGTGCAATCGTGTCTGATCCGCAGAAAAATGTGGACTTTTACGCTGGTGTTTTAGGACTGAGAATGGTAAAAAAAACCGTGAACTTTGATGATCCTTATACCTATCATTTATACTTTGGAAATTATGAAGGAGGTCCAGGGACATTAATTACATTTTTTCCGTGGCCTTTAGGATTAAAGGGCAAAGTTGGTAGTGGTCAAGTGATTTCAGTTCAGTATAAAATCCCTGTAAATGCTATGGAGTTTTGGAAAAGTAGGTTAAAATCATTTGATATTAATTTCAAAACAGAGAAACGATTTAATCAAACTTATTTAGTTTTTCAAGATAATGATGGATTAATCATTGAACTTACTGAAAGTGAAAAGGGACAACGTAATCAATATAGTTTCAATGGTATTACCGAAAACGAAGCAATTAAGGGATTTGAAGGAGCAACACTAGCTTCAAGAAATCCGTTAAAATCAGTTCACGTATTAACTGAATACTTAGGGTTTAAAGTAGATGCTGAATCAGATAATAGAATTAGATTAATTACTCAAAACGTTTTAGGAAATGTAATAGAAATATTTAAAATAGAAGAGTCGCTTGGAAAAATGGGTGTCGGTACTATTCACCATATTGCGTTTAGAACAACGTCTGAAGATTCACAAAAGACAGTAAGAGAATTGCTATTAAGTAAAGGCTATAAGATAACACCTATTATTGATAGGAATTATTTTAAATCTGTATATTTCAGAGAACCTGGCAGCATTTTATTTGAAATCGCAACAGATGAACCTGGTTTTACAATTGATGAGCCGATCGAACACTTAGGCGCATCCTTAAAAATACCTAAACACCATCAAGCGTTAAAAGATGAAATTGAAAATCATTTATTACCCATAAGCGTTAGGGAGGTTAAAGCCAATGAATTTAATCATAAATCCAAATGAACTAGATAAAAACAGTCTATATAAACTATTAACAGGAACCGTACTACCTAGACCAATTGCCCTTGTTTTAACAAAAGGCAAAGAAGGCATTATAAATATCGCACCGTTTAGTTATTTTAATTTAGTTTCTATTAAACCAGTTCCGAGGATTGCATTTACAGTTCAACATTTAGAAAACGGCTTAAAAGATACAACAAGAAACATTATGGAAAGCAAAGAATTTGTAGTCCATGTTGTTACAGAAGATATACTAGAAGATACCAATGAAACAGCTGCAAATCTACCACCATTAGAAAGTGAACTTAAAAGAACCTCTTTTAAATTAGTAGATAATGATTTATTGGCTATTCCTCGTATTGCACAAGCAAAAGTAGCTTTTGAATGCACCCTTGATCAAATCGTCACATTTGAATCTGCAGATATGATTATTGGTAGAATTGAGAGGATACATATTTTGGATTCTATTTATGAAGAAGGTAGAATTGACATTGAAAAACTTTCGCCGATTGGAAGATTAGCTGGAAACGACTACACCACACTAGGTAAAACAATTAAGTTAAGGAGGCCAACAGTATGATTCACATCTATAAAGAAGGGTTCAATAACCACACATTATTATTACTCCATGGAACAGGTGGTAATGAAAATGATTTATTAAACATTGCTAAATATATTGATGATGAAGCGAATGTACTCTCGTTAAGAGGTGATGTTAGTGAAAATGGCTTAAACCGTTTTTTTAAGCGCTTAAGTGAAGGCGTGTTCGATGAAGATGATCTTAAATATAGAACTCAAAAATTACATAAGTTATTAGATGATTTATCTAATCAATATGGCTTTGATCGAGCAAATGTAACGGTTGTTGGTTATTCAAACGGAGCAAACATTGCATCAAGTTTACTTTTTCACTATAAAGATGTATTAAAACGTGCAATATTGTTACATCCAATGGTCCCTTTAAGAAACATAGAAATCCCGTCCCTAGAAAAGACTTCGATTCTAATTACGGCTGGAACAAACGATCCTATATGTCCAGTTAAAGAAAGTGAAGAACTATTTGAGTTATTAAACAATGCAAATGGCGATGTGGAAATCTCTTGGTTTAACTTTGGTCATCGATTAACAGAACAAGAAGTATTTAAGGCAAAAGAGTGGTTTGATAAAAAAGAAATGACTAGCTAGTCATTTCTTTCTTTTTTTGTATGAAAAGTACAATAGAACCAATCCAGTTACCAATTGCGGCTAAGCCAAATACAATGCCCATAAGTACTAAGCCTAAGTATTCTAAACCGCCAGTTCCAAGTCTAACTGTTATTAGCAAATAAGCACTAATAATTGTCAAGACAACAGGAAGTATAAAGACTAACAAAATGTTATTTTTACTAAGTGCTCTACTTATAACATAGCCTAGTGCACCAAGTCCTGTAGCAATTAAAAACAATATTATAATAGGTAAGAACTCGTTCATTAAAAACCCCTCTTTTACTTTCAATATATTTAAAGATTATTATAGCATTATAAAATAATAATAAAAATAGAAACACTCCTATGAAGTATTTCTATTGGCTTTTTTCTTAATTGAAACATATAAAATCGTTGAAGCAATCCAATTAGTCCCCGCAATAACAGCAGTCAACAGTGCATAAATTAATAATACAAGTGCACCCCATCCATAATCACCAAAATAAGTAGCGAAAAACAATAAACCACTTAAAAGTGTGAATGCAACTGGTATGAAAAAAGCCATTAAGTGATGGATTTTACTAAGTAAAAAACTAATTCCATAACCGATAACGCCACTAATAAGACCGAAAATTATCGTTTGTACTTGTTCCATAATTGCCTCCATAAGTTTTTATTAATTAATTATAACATGATTAAGGTGAACATTCTAATGACAAACCTTATAGCGTATAATATGCTTTAATCTATAGGCAAATAATCAGATGTTTAGGAAAGAAATATTTCAAAAATACAGTAACATATGATACTCTATAAGTGGTGATTAGATGAAAAAAAGAGGAAGTAAAGAATTACACATTCGTATATGGGTTTCTGGATTATTTGCAACTACAATAGTCTTAGTTATGTGGTCTATAGTTGTAGAAGGCACTAATTTTTTCACGTATGTATTACAAGGATTTATTTTTTATGGAACTTGGGTTATCTTACAGTATTTGATATATCGACCAATATATTATAGATTGATAGATAAACAAGACAAAGATAATCAAAATAAGCAATAAATCTTCTTCGGAAGATTTTTTGTTTATTTAAAAAGTGATATAATTAAAGGGATAGGAAGTGATAAGATGCTTTACGGATATTGTTATCCAACTAAAATTGGACAGATGTATGTGTTAGAACATAATGAAAAAATCATTGAAATGGGATTGGGATGCCCAGTAAATCAACGTGTTATTCAGAAAGAAACCCCTTTAATTAAGGAAGCAATCAAGCAGATAACATTATACTTTGATGGTAAATTAAAAACATTTAGCCTACCGCTTATTAGAAGCGGTACAGAGTTTCAAGAGAAAGTATGGGAAGCTTTAGAGAAAATCCCTTATGGTGAAACCAGAAGCTATGAAGATATAGCTATAATGATTGGAAAAGATAAAGCAGCACGTGCAGTAGGACAAGCTTGTCATAATAATCCGATAATGATCGTTGTGCCTTGTCACAGAGTCATAGGTAAAAATAACAAAATGGGCGGGTTTGCAAGCGATATTGAAATTAAAAAGTATTTATTAGGTCTTGAAAAAAATGCGCATAATATTGAGCTTTAGGAGGCTATATGAGAACCGAGCAAGAGATGACAGATTTAATTTTAAACGTTGCCAATGAAAATCCAAACATTCGATTGGTCATGATGAATGGTTCAAGAGTTAACCCAAATATTGAAAAAGATTCTCTTCAAGATTTTGATATTGTATATTATGTTAAAGACATAGCATCATTTTCAAATGACCGTGAATGGATAGATGTATTTGGTGAAAGATTAATTATGCAAACTTTAGACGATATGATTTTTGATCCAGTACCCGAAAGTAAGGATTATGTTTATCTTATGCAGTTTAATGATGGGAATCGAATAGATTTAACCATTAGAGACATTTTACACGTTCATGATGATTTAAACGAAGACTCATTGTCTATGATTTTACTGGATAAGGACACATTAATAAAACATCCAATTACACCTAATGAATCGAGTTATTTTGTTGAAAAACCGAGTAAAGCAATATTTGATTCATGTTTAAATGAACTTTACTGGGTAAGTTTATACGTAGTAAAAGGCATCATTAGAGACGAGTTTGTTTATGCGGTAGATCATTTAAACATTGTGAGAAATTGTTTAAAAGGATTACTAGATTGGTATATCGCAGAACAGTTTAGTTTTAATGTTAGTGTTGGAAAAAATTGTAAACGTTATAAAGAGTTGTTACCTATAACACTTTATTTACGTTTTATAAGCACGTATTCTATTAAGGATTACGACGAGATTTTAAGTAGTTTATATAATTGTTTAGAGTTAGCAAACGAGATAGCTTTGAAAGTTTCTTTTGTATTAAGATATGATTATGATGAAACAGTACACGAATCAATCATTGATTATATACATAAACTAACAGAAGATTACTTATAGAAAAAGGATTTCAAATGAAACTATTTGAAATCCTCTTTTTTTATAGGGTTAAATCTTTTGTTTTAAAAATCTTTATACTTAGCAAATAACAAATTACTCCAATTGCAAATAAAGCTAAGAAATGAAACCAAATAATCGAACTATTTTGAAGGATTAATTGATTATCATAAAGTGTATAAATTGTAAAAAACCTTAAGAAATTAAGTTGTTCATCTACATTGCGTAACATATTCACTAAGAAAAAGCCAACCGGAATTCCGATTCCAAACATCAAAGCATTTTTACCCTCATTAAAGTAGGTTGAACAAAAGAATGTTATACCACTAATGGCAAAATATAATAGGATGGCCCCTAAATTAAGTAGTAAATAACCACCTATATCAAGTAATCCACTAAATAATATAATACTAAAAGTAACGCCAACAGCTATTACACTTAGAAGCAACAAAATAATACTACTTAATAAAGTGATTATTTGTGTGATAATTACCTTTCCTCTTGTATTTGGAGATGAAAGTAAGAAAGCCATCGAACCACTATCTACGTATTTAGCAACAAGTTTATAGCTAAGCATAATTGTATAAATAAGTGGGAATAAAATAATGATAAATCCATAGAAGAAACTTGCCATATGACCTAATAAAGTCGGATCAAAGATGGAAAATCCAAACGCCTTCATCATTGCTTCAGGCATCATATCATATAGTGCTTGCATTTCTGCAGTAGAATCAGGGTCAAACATACTAAGCGTTATACTATTATACATGAATAAAATTAGGAAAAATATAATCCAAATTTTATAGGTGCTTTTTATATTTGCAATAAATAAAGCTTTATTCATTAGATTCACCTTCTTTATAATAATCCATAAATATCTCTTCTAATGATTGTTGTTTTATATCTAAGCTAGTTAACTCGCATTTAGATAAATATGCAATTAAATGGTTAGGGTCACCACTTACTTGAATTTCTAAGGTTAAACCATTTTGATTAACTACATCTAATCCGTTTTGTGTCAATATTTCTAAGTCTTTCTTATTTTTTAATGAAACAAGATAAATTTTTCTTTGCATATCTTTAAGGGTTTTTATATCTTTTAGGGCGACTTGATTTCCATGTTTAATAATTAAAGCACGATCACAGGTTCGCTCGATTTCTTCAAAATTATGGGAAGACATTAGGATGGTTTTACCTAATGCTTTTTCTTTTTTAATTAATGTGATGAATTTACTTTGCATTAAAGGGTCTAATCCACTTGTAGGTTCATCTAATATTAATATTTCTGGATTGTGCATAAAGGCGGCGACAATGGCTAATTTTTGTTTCATGCCTTTACTCATCTTCTTGATGTAACCTGATGGGTCTAGTTCTAGGTAATTGATGAGCTCATGCATTTTTGTGAAATCATTTAGATTGCGTAAAGCAGCCATGAGTTTTAAAAACTCTATGCCCTTCATAGAATCAATAAAAGCAATTTCACCGGAGATGTACCCTAAGTTTTTTTGGATGATACTAGCGTCATTAAAACAATGTTTATCATCAATGGTTACTTCTCCTTCTTGAGGCGTTATAAATCCTAATAAGTGTCTAATAGTTGTCGTCTTACCTGCACCATTAGGACCTAAAAAGCCAAACACTTCTCCTTTTTTTACGGTAAAATTTAAATCAAAAACACCTTTGTTTAGACCATAAGACTTTGTTAAATTCTTAACTACTATCATTTTGAACCTCCGTTTTAGATAAGTATGCTTATAAATGTAGTTTAATATTTACTGTCTTAGTTGTCAATTAGATTTGAAATATATGTTTGATAATATTTCAAAACAATTATATAATAATTCTAGGTGATAGTATGAATGGATTTGAACGTAGAACAGAAGCTAAGAAATATATCATTAAAAAAACAGCACTTAAATTGTTTAAATTAAACGGGGTTAAAAAGACCAAAATTGAGGCAATTGCTGAAGAAGCACAGGTATCTCAAGTTTCTATCTATAACTATTTTAATAGTAAAGAAAACTTGTTTCATGAAGTAATAAAAGATTTAATTGAAGACTACACTTGCAAAGTTGAAACCATTGTTAAGGATAATGATTTAGACATTAGAGAAAAGTTTAAGCAAATTATACAATTTGAACTAGAAGCATTAAAAGATATGCATGATGACTTTTTAACTAAAATGTATGACACTACTGATAGTTTTATATCAGAAATTATCGAAACCTATACAATAAATAGAACCATCCCTGCTTTTAAAGCGTTAATTAATCAAGGTAAAGAAGCGAATGTCATTAAAGAAGATATAGCTATAGAATCTATTTTGGTTTACATTGGATTATTTAGTCATTTAAGAGATAAAACAACATTACAAAACACAAAAATGTTAAGAGATTTAATTTATTTATTCTTTTATGGTATAGGAGGAAAGCACAATGATTGAAAAATTAAGAAAAGTAGATAAAGATGGTCTTAATGAAGTAGCTAAGTTATTACAAAGCGCATTTCCTTGGTGTTATGGAGAAGATGAAACGTCTTTAGAAGAAGCAAATAGTTTACTTGAAAATGATTATGTTACACTTGTTTATAAAGAAGCAAATAAAGTAGTAGGTATCGTTAGTGCTAGACCTCAGTACGGACTTACTGGTTGGGAACTTCATCCTTTAGTAGTTGATGATAATTACCGTATGAAGGGTATTGGAAAAAAACTGATGGCATCTTTAGAAGAAGCGGTCGCATCACAGGGTGGGGTTGTAATATATTTAGGGACTGATGATGAACATTTTAGAACTAGTTTAAGCAAAGTTGATTTATTTATTGATACGTTTAAACATATTGAATCTATTAAAAACTTAAGTAATCATCCTTTTACATTTTATGAAAAAATGGGGTATAAAATTGTTGGTGTAATTCCAGATGCAAATGGCCCTAATAAACCGGATATTTTTATGGCCAAAAGAATTATAGAAGTATCAAACAATAAGGAATGATTTGATTTTGCTATAATAGAAATTGAGGTGATACCGTGCATAAACCCTATAAATGGATATTAAGAGGCTTATCAATCTTACTACTTGTTAGTTTGATTGGTCTTATGATTATAATGATATTTACGTATGAAGCATTGCCTGATGCAAAAGATGTACGTAATCTTGACCTGGTACGTTTAGAAAACGGTGTTTATATTTTGGAACCGGATAATTATGAAGCTAATATTGTTATTTATCAAGGTGGTTTAGTCCAAACAGAGTCGTATTTGATATTAGCTTATTTACTTCAAGAAGAAGGATTCAGAGTGTTTTTACCTAAAATGCCCTTGAATTTAGCAATATTAAATCGTGATGTAATTTCTGAAATTAAAGAAGATCATCCTAGTGCATTAGAATGGATTGGGATTGGACACTCTTTAGGAGGGGCTAGTTTATCCTTTGTTGCAGATCAACTAGATGCTTTAATCTTTTTAGGTTCATATCCAGCAAGTAGTCAAGATTTAAGCGGTTTTGATATAAGAGTGCTTTCTATTACAGCTGAATTTGATAATGTCTTAAATCGTGATAATTATAACGATACAAAGACTTTATTGCCAAGTGAGACAGTTTTTATAGAAATTAAAGGTGGAAATCATGCGAATTTTGGTTATTATGGTAATCAAAGAGGAGATGGTCAAGTAACCATATCACGAGATGTACAGCATGAAGAAACTGTTGATTTGATCAAAGATTTTATAAGAGAATAATTTTTGGACTTTTTGATAAAGGAAAATAAAGTTAGTTTTGCTTGTTAAAAGGCTGGCTTTTAGGTATGATAAAAGAAAAAAATGGAGGCAAATATGTTTGTACAAAGCACATTACCACTTGATATAGTATTATGGCTTCAAAGCCTAGAAAACTGGTTTTTCGACTTATTTTTTAACGCAGTGTCTTTTTTAGGTGAAGAATATTTTTATATTGCAGTTATCGGACTTGTCTATTGGACACTAAATAAAAGATTTGGTGAATTTTTAGGGATTACGCTTGGTGCAAGTATTACATTTAATAATGTCGCAAAAGAATTTTTTGAATCACCAAGACCATTTACAGAATCTAGCGAGGTCATAAACAAGCGTCCTGGAACTTCTTCCGGACACTCGATGCCTAGTGGTCATGTTCAAGGAAGTAGTACATTTTTCTTTTCTATTGCCTTTTTTAGTAAGGTAAAAGGTTTATTAATTACTTCGATTATCATTACGATTTTAATGATGTTAAGCCGTATGTATTTAGGGGTTCATTATATTCAAGATGTTGTTGCTGGTGCG
This sequence comes from Liberiplasma polymorphum, assembly GCF_043951795.1. Classification (NCBI taxonomy): domain Bacteria; kingdom Bacillati; phylum Mycoplasmatota; class Mollicutes; order Liberiplasmatales; family Liberiplasmataceae; genus Liberiplasma; species Liberiplasma polymorphum. The sequence goes on from NZ_JBIOAG010000018.1 coordinate 19,151, forward strand.
GTTATCGGAATCACTATTGCGGTTGTGATGTATTATTTCTTTGATAAATATAAAGAAAATGAACAACAGTTACATCGTTTTTATTTTATTATAGCAGCGATATTCTTACCCGCGTTTATCTTTTTAATGACGAGCGCATCGGCTAATGATTTCTTTAAAGGGTATGCGATATTAATTGGATTTATCGCAGGGGTTATATTTGAAAAACGTTATGTCAAGTTTACTATAGATATCCCGTATTCTAAGAAGGTTATTCGATATGTACTAGGGTTAATTTCTATGATATTAGTATTAACAGTCTTTGGTCAATTGTTTGGATTAATTATTCAAGGGAATGAGGGTGTTGTTAAGAACTTGTTTGATTTTGTACGCTACTTCTTAGTGGCATTTGTTGGATTCGGAGCGTATCCTTGGGTATTTAAACGTTTTAATTTTTGAGTTAAGTAAGATGTTAGTTATGTATTACTAGCATCTTTTTTATTATGATATAATAAGGTATAAATTGTCTTAGGAGGGTTTTATGTCTTCAAAACTACTCGTTACAATTATTAAAAAAGGTTATGCAAAAAAAATGATTAAAGCTGGTTATGAGGTGGGATTAAAAGAAGCCCTTATTTTACGTGGACATGGGACAGTTAATCCTGCAATGTTTGAATCATTAATGGGACTTACCTATGATCCAGAACGTGATGTTATTTTGTGTATTGTTGATAGTGATTGTGTATTTAACGTTAAAGAGGCATTTATTAAAACCGGACAATTAACGCGTAAAAACACAGGAATCTTATTAGAAATAAGTATGAATCATGCCTTAAATTCACTACTTTCTTTTAGGGGGGAAAACCATGAGTAAGTATCAATGTATTATTACAGTTACAAAAAGAGGATTAGGTTCTGATGTTGTTGATGCATCAAGAAGAAATGGCGCGCAAGGTGGAACAATTCTTCATGGTAGAGGCACAAGTGATGCTGAGATTAAAAAAATATTTGGTATGTTCATTGAACCTGAAAAAGAACTTGTAATCACAGTTGTTGAAGCAACAAAAACTAAAAAGGTTACAGAAGGCATTAGAAATGCGGTAGAACTTGATAAACCTGGAAGAGGAATACTTTTTGTTGTGGATTTAGATGATGTCGTAGGCATTAGTAAAATCACCGATAAAGAGGAATGATTTTATGTTATTTAAAGATGTACGAATCGTTACACCAAACGAAGTGATAGAAAAAGGATTTATCGAAATTGAAACAGATAGAATTAAAGATTTTGGACAAATAACAAAGCCAATTGACGGTGTTTCTTTAAAAGGATTAACTGTTATGAGTGGCTTTATTGATATGCATATTCATGGGACTGCATCTGATGATTTTATGGATGCAAATGCTTTAGGTATTAAAAGAATCAGTTTAAACTTGCTAAAAGAAGGAACTACTTCATTTTTAGCGACAACCATGACACAAGATGTCAAATCAATTAATAAGGCATTAAGAGTTATAGGGCACACTAGTTGCAACCATGCTAAGTTATTAGGTGTTCATTTAGAAGGTCCGTTTATAAACAAAGCTTATAAAGGCGCTCAAAATGAAAACTATATTATCAAAGGGACTAAAGAACTATTTGATCAGTTTCAACAAGAAAGTAATCAATTAATAAAATTAGTAACTTTAGCACCAGAAGTTCAAGATGAAGCATTTCTAAAGTATTTAGTTGATCAAAATATTATTGTCTCTATGGGGCATTCAGCATCTAATTCAGAAGATTTTAAACATGCTTATAATTTAGGTATTAAACGTGTTACGCATTGTTTTAATGCAATGCCACAAATTCACCATAGAGAACTAGGGTTAACAGGAATGGCATTATTAACTGATGATTGTATGTGTGAAGCAATCGCAGATGGCATTCATTTATCATATGATACGCTAAAACTTTTACATAAAGTTAAACAAGATAACATAACATTAGTCACAGATTCTATAAGAGCAAAAGGCTTAAAAGATGGCGTTTATGATTTAGGTGGCCAAGAAGTAAAGGTTAAAGACAAGATTGCTTACACGACAGATAACGCCCTTGCAGGGAGTACATTATTTATGAATCAAGCACTTAAGAACATGAACGATTATGTTGAAAAAGATTTAAGAGTATTAACAAAATATTTAAGTCTAAATCCAGCTAAACAACTAGGCTTAACCGATATTGGTGAAATAAAAAAAGGCAATATTGCCGATTTGGTGTTTTTAGATGATCAATTTAATGTCGTGAAAACGATGGTTAATGGAGAAATTCTTTACGAAAAAACAAAGTGATGCCCGGAGGCATCACTTTTTTAATAGACTAAAGGTAGAAAATGTTTGCTTTATACTGCTTGAAAATTTTTTGATTATGCGCATCCCCATCATCTAAGTTTGCACTAAAGAAGATAGGAACATCTAAACCAGCATTTAAGAGTTCGTTTACTAAACCCACAACAATACTATTCATAATAGTTGTGCCAACAACTGTACTTGTTGGGGCTACTTTTTGGCTTAAATCATCGAATTTAACGGACGCATCGCCAATATCACCATGATTATCAATGACGATATCTGCTAACTCAAAAAGACGTTTATTACTAGGGTGTCGGCTTTTAACACTTTTTGAATAATTTAGGTTAGTCAGTGCGATTACCTTAACCCCTTTATTTTTAGCGGCTAGTACGAAATCGATCATGACTGTGTTTCTACCAGATACTGAATGTGCAATTAAAACATCGCCAGGCTCAAATGGGGTTTTCTCTGCGAGTAACGTACCATAACCTTCAAGTCTTTCCATTTTTGATGTATGTGTAATCGGTCTAACAGAAAGATTTAATGAAGGCGCATCAACTGGGTTGATTGTTGCTAAACCACCAGCTCTGTAAAAGAGTTCTGAAGCGATAATACCAGCATGAGATGCACCGAATACAAATAAATTATTTTTACTTTTAGTAGCTTCAAATAACAATTTTATTGCACTTTCAATAGAAGCTTGTTCTTTTTCTAATACGGTATCTAGTAATGCGTGAATGTGGTCAAAGTATGTTTTGTAAGATGGCATTATCCGAATAAGTTAGCAATGAAGCCTGTAACAATACCCCATAAACTCATATCGTTACCACCGAATATTAGCATCCAGTCTTGAATGGTTGGTGCGAAGTAATGTAGGCTTAATCCAAGAAGTACTACCATGACTATAGCACTTGCTGCAGTACCTATTACTGCACCGCGAAGCCCACCTTGACCTTCTGCAATAACAGAAGCTGTCCCACATTCAAAGAAACTTGTAATGATTAAAGGAATTAGCATTACGCCAAATAAGTTGAATGAGTTTGCTAAAATGATTAAAGTTGTAGAGATAATCATTGCTATAACAAAGCCAATTAATACTGCATTTGGTTTATAAGTAAATAATAATGGACAGTCATAAGCGGGTTGTGCACCAGGAACGACTTTTTCACTAATCCCTTGGAAGGCTGGAATAATTTCGTTAACCAACATACGTACCCCTTGGAGTAAGATAATTAATCCAACACCAAATTGAAGTCCTTGCATAATAGAATAAGGTATTAATGTTTGATCTGCATCTGCATAACCACCTAAAATTAGTCCACTAATAATAAATGCGATTGTAATTACAAATGCACCAGAGATTGAAACTTCTCTAAAGAATGATAAACCTTTAGGTAAGTTAAGATCTTCAGTTGATTTTTCTTTATTTCCAACTAAACGTGCGATTCCACCTGAAACAAGTGCTAAGAATCCTGAAGGATGTCCTAATGTAAATGAGTCGTCACCGATAACATCTCTTACGAAAGGACGTAAGAACCAAGGCATAAATGACCAATATAGTGCTGATAAAATAGCACCCCAAATAATAAGTCCAAATCCAGTGAATCCTGCACCAACACCTATAGCTACAAAAATAAACGGCATCCACCATAGGAAGTGTCCAGTTAAGAATATTGTTTTAATTTTCGTAAATCTTGCAATAAGTATATGAATCACAAATGCCACAATCATTGCAAGACCAACATCTGCACCATAAGTTTCTGTAAACGCTGATACACCCATACCTGCTGCATCAGGATCTCCATAAATTCCTTGATATAAAATGTTAAGTGGTAAGATTGCACCAACTAAAACATCTACACCAATTTGAATGATGAACATACCAAACGCAGCTAGGAAACCACCTTTAAGTATTTCATCAATGCGTTTTTTCTGTAAAGCTAAACCAACGATTGCGATAAATCCTAATAAGAATGGTGGGTTTCTAAAGAAATTAATAATTGCAAACAATACAGATTCTAAAAACTCCATAAATTTAAAAATCTCCTCTTCTTTTTTTTAGTTTTTATTTTGCAAATAGTTTTTCTAGTTGTGCTTTTACTTCTTCTTTATCCGCATATTTTTTAATAGGATAAAGGTCTACTTTGACACGATCCTTTAAATCACTTACAAAATCAGGTGATGTAAATATAGCATCAGCTTTGTATGATTTTGCATCTGATATATCGGTGTTAATTACTTCTGCTTCTTTTCCTAAATCTTTCAACACTTTTAATATAGTCATTTTTAAGATCATAGATGACCCTACTCCGAACCCGCAAACCGCTAAAATTTTCAATTTAATTCCACCTTTCTTCTAGTAAAGCCTTAATTTCATCTACATCATTGCATTTAATTAGGTCTTGAATATTATCTGGTTCCATTAAGAAATTAGCTAATTTTTGTAACACTTTTTGATGCGATAAGCTATCTTTTGCAGCTAAAAATACCATAACTTTAACTCTATTTCCTTCTAAATCAACCCCCTTTTTAATAATGAGTAAACTTAATGACGTTTCCTTAACATGTTCACTTGGTCTTGCATGAGGTAGTGCAAAATCATCTGCTAAACAAATGTATGGCCCAAGATCTTTAATTGCCTTTAGTACAGCGTCAACATAAGGTGATTCTATTAAATTATCATCGATTAAAGGTTTCGCAGCCAACTTTATTGCGGCCTTATAATCAGGTTGTTCATCTACAATCTGCATATGCTTTTTTTGTATTTTGTTGATAATATTCACCTCCCATGTGGTGTATACCACGATTAATATTATTATATTATCATTCAAAATCATTGTCAAATATTTTATTAGTCATTAATAATTAGTCAGTATTTGTAGTAAAAAATTACAGAAAACTTGACAAAATATTAGGATAAGTCATATAATATGGTATATACCAATGTGATTGGAGGTAAGATAATTTGAATATCAAAGTTTTTTCTCATGATGAAGCCCTCGTTATATATTTGACGGATTTATTTTTTGAAGTTATTAGTCAGGATAACCGTGTAAATATTGGTTTAGCAACAGGATCAACTTTTATAGATGTATACCAGTCCATTATTGAACGTAGTATCAAGAATCATCAATCATTTCAACATCTATACACCTTTAATTTAGATGAATATGTTGATATTGATGAAAATCATCCTCAAACCTTTAAATCGTTTATGAAACATCATTTATTTAACGGAATTGATTTACCAGATAATCAAACACATTTTCCGCCAACAGGATCTAACATTGATTACGCTTGTTATGATGAGTTAATCGAACGAGAAGAAGGGATTGATGTCCAATTTCTCGGTATTGGAACTAATGGACACATTGGATTTAATGAACCAGGAACCGCTTTTGATTCTAAAACACATAAAATTACACTTGATGAATCGACTAGAGAAGATAATAATAAGTTTTTTAGTTCAATAGATGAAGTCCCTAAATATGCTGTTACTATGGGAATTCATACAATTATGCAATCAAAACGTATTATTTTAGTCGCAAGGGGTTTACATAAGGCAGAAGCGGTATATAATATGTTATATGGCGATATTTGCGAAGATAATCCCGCAAGTATATTAAGAGAGCATCCAAATTGTTTAGTTCTACTAGACAAAGATGCTGCCAAACTTGTAAAGAGGTCGTGTAAAGATGAAACCTAAATATCTTGAGTTAGTTGATATACTATCAGAGAAAATTGAAAACATGGGACATAATGAGTTGATTCCTTCTGAACGTGAGCTCGCAAAAATGTATAATATGTCTAGGATGACAGTTAGAAAGTCAATTGATTGTCTTGTAGCACAAAATAAAGTCTATCGTGTAAGTAATGTGGGGACCTTTACAACAGATAAGAAGTTGTATAAAAATCTCGATATGTTTACCGGTTTTACCAAAGAAGTTGAGGCTGCCGGTGGGAAAGTTCAAAATGTACTTATTGAATATTCTTTACAAAAAGCATCCAAAGTTATCGCTCAAAAGTTGCAAATTGAAGAAGGCGCATCTGTTTATAAAATTGTTCGTTTACGTAAGAAAAATAATGTTCCACTTATTATTGATGAATCTTATTTTTCAAAAGACTTAATCCCTTTAACAGAAAAAGTTGTAGAGGGATCAATCTATAAATATATAAGTGATGTTTTAGGCCTTAAAATTGTTAGTGCAGAGCAAAAACTTAAAGCCACATTTGCAAAAGAAGCGTATTTAGAATATTTAGATGTTGATGCACAAACACCAATCATATTTGTTGAGTTAACCGGATATTTAGAAGATGGTAGGGTATTTGAATATTCAGAATCTTATAAAAATAGTGAACAATACGAGTTGATTGTTAAGAGTTATAAATAACAATTAACTCTTTTTTTATTGGTCAGTGGGGGATAAAGTAAAACATTTTCTTAAATAGTAATTAAATATCATGTTATAATTATCCTATGATAAAAAAGGAGATACACTATGAAACCCAAACATACTAGTTGGATTGGGAGATTACTTAGTGATCGACCAAAGTTTCATCTTTCTACCTTAGTATTTATTATTATAAGCCTTCCATTGACTTATTTATTAGTTTATACCACAGGCGGAATTAAGTATGTATACAGCCATACAATGTATCTTCCAATTATAGTTGCAGCCGTCGTTTTTGGTTTAAAAGGTGGCTTAATTGTTGCTATTGTTGGTGGCATTTTATTAGGGCCTTTTATGCCTATTGAAGTGACAAGTGGCGAGATCCAGCCTCTGGCTAACTGGTTATACCGATTATTTGCATTTTCAATTGTAGGTTCATTTGTTGGCTATGTGAGTGGCTATTTAAGAAATCAAATCAAAATAGCACATCAATTAAGTAATTTATTTCCAGAAACGAATTTACCTAACTATAAATCATACACCGAACGTTATGATGAACATAAGCGCTCTGAAAGTGATGTTGCAATTACAATGAATATTAATAATTATGAAGATATTGTCGCGTTACTTGGTAGAGAAATCTATATAGAAGTTGTAAAAGACATATATGCTCATATAAAGAGTATTTGTCCAAATATAGAAATTATCCAAATTGATTACCGAAAGCTTTGGATAATTATGCATCAAGATATGTATAAAGAAAACTTTAAACCATTACTTAAATATTTTGAAACAGATGTCCATTACCATCAATCAGTAACTATGTTTGTAGATGTTTCACTAGGTGTTTGTATATGTGATAGTATTTGCTCATACACGATTATAGAAGCTTTTAGAGCAAGTGAGATTGCAGCGATGTATGCTAAAAATAAGCAATTACGATACGTGGTCTATCAAGAAGAGTTTTCTCATGAGAGTCTTAATTTAGAACGCTTAGGTGCATTACCCAACGCAGTTTTAAGGGATGAGTTATTTATGGAATACCATCCTATTATAGATAATATAACCGGCAAAGTTAACGGACTTGAAGCATTAGTTCGTTGGCGTTATAAAGGTGAGATTGTTCCACCACTTGATTTTATACCGGTAGCTGAGGAAACGAAGTTAATTGATTTAATTACTGAATGGATTGTGAATAAGGTATCATCAGATTATGAAGAAATCGCACAGGGTTCAGCTATGACAATATACATCAATATTTCTCAAAGAAATTTATATAATCCGCGTTTAATCGAGCGTATTATTGAAACAATTAAAGTGTATAATAAAACACACAAAGCCATTGGGATTGAAATGACTGAGAGTACTTTAATGTTAAATATCCAACTAACTAAAGCATTATTACAAACCATTAAAGAAAATAATATTCCAATTTCAATCGACGATTTTGGCACAGGCTATTCAACGTTGTTTGCACTCAATGAACTACCTATTGATCATATTAAATTAGATCGTGAAGTTATAACAGGTATAGAGAAAACTGTGCATACTCAAAAGCTTGTAAAAATGATTATTGCTTATGCGCATGATTTAAATCTTAAAGTTATTGCAGAAGGTGTTGAAACGATTGAAGTTTATGAATTGTTGAAAACATATAAATGTGATGGGTTCCAAGGATATTATTTTACAAAAGCATTACCGAAACTAGAAATCATTGAATGGATAAAAACGTATAACTTAAATAGATAGGAGAGAAATTATGAAAAAAATATTATTGTTAGTAGTATCTTTAACGTTGGTTTTTACGCTTATTGCGTGTAATCGTGATGTAGAACCAGAAGACAGAAGTTTAGAAACGTTAGAAAACTGGGTTGCAGGATTTACATTACCTACGCAAATTAGTGACTTAGAAACACTTCCAAGTAACTATGAGGAAGCAAGTATTACTTGGGTAAGTAGTGAAGAAAGTGTAATTGAAAATACTGGTGTGATTAATTATCCGAGAACGTATGAAGGGTCAGTCGATGTTAATTTAACAGCGACGTTTACTTATAACGAACATGTATTAACTAAAGATTTTACCGTTACAGTAGAGGTTAAACCGTTAGTGACAAACATAAGAGAGATTCCATTTGAAAATTTGGCAAATGAATATATTGTTGAAGCGGGAGAACTAGAGATCTTTTATTTAAATAATGAAGCAATTCCTTATGTAAATATAGAGTCGTTTATTCAATTGTTAGCAGGTGCGATTGTTGTTGATGAGTTAGATATATTAGTTGAAGATAATGTTGTCACAATTGTTTATGAAGGCACTTATGAAGATGAAGATGACCCTGAAAACAATGAGGACTACTATTATATCTTAACTGCTGATTTTAATCATAATACAGTTACGGTTAACCGTTTTGGATTTTTCTCAGCAATTAGTGAATCAACCCAAACCGATTTTGGAATGAATTTATATACAATTGATTATATTTATAACGCTACAGACCCAGTAGTTTTTGAATTATCAAATTATGGGATGGAGTTAGTTAGAGAATATGATGATTATTTAATGCCATTCCACTTAGCTAATTTATTCTTTACTGGTAGTATGTTTGATGTTTATTATAACCATGATAAGATTTATGGTATTGATACTTATCAGATTTATTCTAGTAATAACACATCAGTCGTTAATAAATTACAAAACAGCGCTTTAAATACCGAAGATATTCCAATGGAACTAAAAGAGTTAACTTATAATTATTTAGCCTTTACTTTCGATCATTTCTTCGGCATTAAAATCGCAACTGATATTGAAAGTTATTATGATGTATTAGAGCCTAATAGAGATGATTATTTAGGGACAAATAAACAACATTACGAGCAAATTGGACGCTTTACAAACCGTCTTGATGATTTGCATACATCACATATAATGAGCGGATACTATAATTTAAGCGGTGTTATTGTACCATCATTATCATTTGCGACGATGGGACCAAGAACAAGAGACTTTTATAACGCGTATACCCTCTTAGGCAGCGGTAACTGTTCATTCCAAACTGGACGTGTACGTTATTTTGAAGATCAAGGTATTGCAGTAGTAACTGTATCTGGCTTTACTACCGCTACACCGGATGCATTTAAAAATGCTTTAATTGCCATTGAAGAAAAAGGTACTATTGATACAGTTGTTATTGATTTGTCATGTAACACTGGTGGGATCATCGGAACCATGTTACAAACCATTGGTTTTATGACAGATGAACCGATTGCTTATCACTCTTTAAATGCTGGTGATGCATCATCTAGCTCAACTTATATTGGAACTGAAAATGAAGCATTCGATTTTGAATGGTATGTATTAGTAAGTCCGGTAACTTATAGTGCAGGGAACTTGATGACATCAATTGTTAAAGATATGGGTATTGCAACAGTCATAGGAAATCAACCTTCTGGTGGTGCAAGTTCGATTACCACTAATATTTTACCAAGTGGGGCCATCATTATTATGAGTAGTCCGTTAGTGCTTGCTAATCAAAGTTATGAAAGTATTGAGTTTGGAGTACCTGTTGATATTCAGATGGATAACGCAGATATTAATAATCATTTAACTGTTGTAAATAGAATCGTTCAAAACCAAGGATAATCTAAGCACCCTGCGAAAGTAGGGTGTTTTTTTGTAAAACCGGATTTTTTTAGTACAATAGTAATGAAGGAGCGTGATTTCATGAATGCAAATGTAATAGGTTTTAGTATTTTACTCATAAGTGTAGGATTAGTTATTGCTAAACTCATCCGTATTAGGTTCAATATTTTTTCTAAGTATTTTTTACCAAGTTCAGTAATTGCAGGGTTTTTATTTTTACTACTAGGTAAAGAGGTATTGGGAAAATTATTCTTAAGATTTGAACGATTTGAACATCTTGAATTTGGTATATTCACAGAAAACATTATTGAAGTATTTTCTAGTTTACCTGGATTATTGATTAGTGTTATTTTTGCCTCATTATTTATTGGAAAAAAGATTCCAAACTTAAAAGAAATTTGGATGACCGCTGGTCCGCAAGTTTCCTATGGACAAACAGTAGCCTGGGGGCAATATGTTATTGGGATACTATTAGCTTTATTTATTCTTGTGCCACTTTTAGGGGCCGATCCTATGGTTGGGGCTTTAATTGAGATAGCCTTTGAAGGTGGTCATGGGACCGCAGCTGGACTTGGCTCTACTTTTGATGATTTGGGCTTTAGTGATGGAACCGATTTAGCACTAGGTCTTGCAACGGTCGGCGTTGTCAGTGGGGTAATATTTGGGGTCTTTTTAATTAACTGGGGTGTTAGAACTAATAAAACAAATTATTTAAAAGATCCTAGTGAATTAAACGAATCAGATTTACGCGGTGTTATAGATAAAGAATCAAGAGAATCAAGCGCTAAACTTTCTGTCTCACCAGAATCGATTGAACCACTTGCCCTACATTTAGGGATGATAGGGATAGCCATCTTAATTGGTAAAGGATTGTTAGAACTACTAATTTTACTTGAAAATGCAACGTGGGGCGCAAACGGAAATGTGATTATTATGGCATATGTACCGCTATTTCCTTTAGCTATGATTGGCGGCGTTATTTTACAACTTATATTAATGAAGTTTGATCGTTTTCATTTAGTTGAACGTGAAATGATTATTAGACTACAAGGACTCGCACTAGACTTTTTAATTGTAAGTGCCGTTGCGACACTTTCCTTACAAGTAATTGGTCAAAACATTTGGATTTTCTTAATTTTAGCTTTAGCTGGTATTTCATGGAATATATTCGCGTTTCTTTATTTAGCGCGTAAAATGATACCGAAGAACTGGTTTGAACGCGGGATTGGAGATTTTGGTCAATCAATGGGAATGACCGCCGCAGGGTTAATGCTTATTCGAATCGTTGATAGTAAAGGGGACACAAAAGCATTAGAAGCATTTGGATATAAACAACTCTTATTTGAACCGTTTGTTGGTGGTGGAATTATGACCGCAGTTAGTGTACCGCTCATTTATAACTTTGGACTCGTACCAATCCTAATTTTTGTAACGATTGTCATGATAGGATGGATTCTATTAGGCCTTCTATATTTCGGCAGAAAAGACGCCAGTGAAATTAATTAGTCATAAAAATACGATTTTAAAACAATCGTATTTTTTTTATGTTATTCCGGTTGACAAATTTAAAAAGTCATTATAAAATATAATTGCATTAGCACTCGTTATGATAGAGTGCTAACAAAAAAAATAAAAAGGAGGGATTGTCGATGTTCAAACTTACACCATTTGAAAATTCATTACGTAAGCGTGATGATGAATTTGTGAACTTCTATAACTTGATTGACGATTTCTTTAGTACTTCACCACTTCGTAGTATGAGACAGACAAATTTCCGTTTAGATGTTAAAGAAGAAGATAACAAGTACTTAATCGAAGCGGAATTACCTGGTGTTAAAAAAGAAGACATTAAACTATCATACGACGAAAATATTTTAACCATTAGTATTGAACACAATGAAGAAAAAGAGGATAAAAAAGAAAATTATATCCATCGTGAACGACACATGTGTTCAATGAAACGTGCACTAAACTTACCTGGTATTGACCCAGCTAAAATGAAAGCGCGTTTAGAAGATGGTGTATTAAAAGTGGTAGCAGATAAACAAGAAATCAAAGATCAAAGTTATGTAATTGAAGTTGAGTAAAAAGTATCGGGGATTTCCCCGATATTTTTCTAAGGAGGAATAATAATGCACGAAAACATGACACAAAAAGTTAAAGAGACGTTTAAGGAAGCACAAGATTTAGCTACGAGATATCATCATCAAGCAATATCCCCAGAGCATCTTCATATGGGGCTTTTACTCATTCAAGATTCCTTAATCGTTTCACTTCTTGAAAAAATGAATGTCCCTGTGAAAGAAATTAAACAAGCACTACTAAACATACTAGAAACTTACCCTAAAATAGAGGCATCAAGTGAACTGTATTTATCAAGACAAGCAAATGCCATCATGTTAAAAGCTAGTGACGTTATGAAACGTTCAAAAGACACCTATTTAAGTGTTGAACATATATATATCGCTTTATTAGAAACTAAAAACATTGACAGTGCCAAACTATTTGATAAATACCATATTAATAAAGATAAGTTTATGGAAGCCTTAACGCTTGTGAAAAAGGATAAAGTCATCAATTCAGATCAACCTGAAGCGTCTTATGATGTGTTAAATAAATATGGACGTGATTTGGTTGATCTAGCAAAAAGCGGTAAACTAGATCCAGTTATAGGTCGTGATGAAGAAATTCGTAGAGTGATAAGAATTTTATCAAGGCGTACTAAAAATAATCCTGTTTTAATTGGTGAACCAGGTGTTGGTAAAACAGCCATTGCAGAAGGATTAGCAATGCGTATTTTAAATGGGGATGTCCCTGAGGGTTTAAAAGAAAAAACAATCTTTGCTTTAGATATGGGGGCATTAGTAGCTGGGGCTAAATATCGCGGGGAGTTTGAAGAACGTTTAAAAGCAGTACTCGGTGAAATTAGTGCTTCAAATGGGCGTATAATATTGTTTATTGATGAACTCCATCTAATTGTTGGTGCAGGTAAAACTGAAGGGGCAATGGATGCAGGCAATATCTTAAAACCGATGTTAGCACGCGGAGAACTTCATTGTATAGGGGCAACAACACTTGATGAATATCGTAAGTACATTGAAAAAGATGCTGCTTTAGAACGTAGATTCCAACAAGTATTAGTTGATCAACCAAACGTAGAAGATACTGTTTCTATTTTAAGAGGCATTAAAGAAAAGTTTGAAATCCATCATGGGGTACGTATTAGTGATCAAGCGTTGGTTGCATGTGCTGAGTTATCGCATAAGTATATAAGCGATCGATTTTTACCAGATAAAGCGATAGATTTAATGGATGAGGCAGCAGCTATGATTCGTACCGAGATCGATTCTATGCCTACCGAACTAGATCAGTTAAGTCGTAAACTATTACAACTAGAAATCGAGAAAACAAGTTTATCTAAAGAAAAAGATGAAAGCAGTAAAAAACGTTTAGAATCATTACTAAGTGAAATTGAAACATTAAAAACTAAACACGACAAACTTAAACTTGTTTGGGAAAAAGAAAAATCAGGATTATCAGATGTAAAAACGCTTAAACAAAAAATAGAAAGCATTAATAGAGAAATTGATGAAGCAAGTAGAAAATATGATTTAGAAAAGCTAGCTAAATTAAAATATGGTGACTTACCTGAGGCTGAAAAACAGTTAGAACTTGCTAAGAGTAAAGAAAAGAATACATCTTTAATCAAAGAAGAAGTTACAGAAGATGAAATTGCAGCAATTGTTTCTAAATGGACAGGAATCCCAGTGCAAAAGTTAGTAGAGAGTGAACGCGAAAAACTTTTAAAATTAGCAGATGAGTTGCATCTTCGTGTCATTGGACAAACCGCCGCAGTAAGAAGCGTCTCAGACGCTGTTTTACGTGCGCGTGCTGGGCTTAAAGACCCTTCTAAACCCATTGGCTCATTTATTTTCTTAGGGCCAACAGGTGTAGGGAAAACCGAGTTAGCTAAAACACTAGCATTAGCATTATTTGATAGTGAAGATCAAATTATACGTATTGATATGAGTGAATATCAAGAACGCCATACAGTCGCAAGATTAATCGGTGCTCCACCAGGTTATATTGGTTATGAAGAAGGTGGGCAGTTAACTGAGGCAGTAAGGAGAAAACCATATAGTGTCATTTTATTTGATGAAATTGAGAAAGCACACCCTGAAGTATTTAATGTGCTCTTACAGCTTCTAGACGATGGACGTTTAACTGATAGCAAAGGTAGAACGGTTAATTTTAAAAATACCGTTGTAATAATGACTTCTAATATGGGAAGTGAATTATTACTTGAAGGTTTAGATGAATCTGGGAATATCAAAAAAAGTATTGAAGAAGAAGTGTTTGGTCGTTTACGTAGACACTTTAAACCTGAGTTTTTAAACCGAATTGATGATATTATATTATTTAAACCATTACAAAAACCTGAGTTGCTTAAGATAATTGACTTACAAATTGAAAAATTAAATAGCAAGTTAAAACAGGAACGTATAAGGGTAAGTTTTACAGACAATGCTAAAAACATGATTTTAGACCAAGCGTATAGTCCACAGTACGGTGCCCGTCCAGTGAAACGTTATATGGAAAAACATGTAGAAACTGAACTAGGACGTTTATTGATAAAAGGAGATATTCACCAAGGGGACTGTGTAACTATTGATGTAGTAGATGAACGTCTTGTTGTAAAGTAAGAAAGTGTTTCGTTTGAAACACTTTTTTTATGATATGATATTTATGTTAGGAGGCGTCATCAAAATGGACATTTCCGTATTTAAATTATTTCTTATATTTTTACGCATTGGTGCATTAACTTTTGGTGGCGGTTATGCGATGATTCCAATTATTGAAAAAGAATTGGTCTATCGGTATAAATTGCTTACACCGGAAGATTTTTATGACTCTTTAGTCGTTGTTCAATCATTACCAGGTGCAATCGCAATTAACTTTGCGGTCTTTCTTGGGTTAAAATTAAAGGGAAGTAAAGGGGCAATTGCGGGATTGATGGGTGTTGTTATTCCGTCCTTTGTGTTTATTTTGGTGATTTCTATATTTTTCTTCCAGTTTGTAGATAACCCGATTGTAGCTGCATTTTTTAAAGGGGTTCGATTAAGTGTAGTGGCTTTGATGTTTTTGGCTGGGTATAAGTTATTTAAAATGAACCGTAATTGGTTTGGCATATTTATGATTGTTTTTACTTTTGCGCTTGTTATAGGGTTTAATACCCATCCATTTATCATTGTCTTTTTAGCTGGATTCATCGGTTATTTAGTGACACAGTTAAAGGCGGTGGTTGATCATGATTATCATTAATTTATTTATCGCTTTTTTAACAATTGGTATGGTATCTTTTGGCGGTGGATACGCGATGTTACCACTATTTGAACGTTTAATTGTTGTGGAGAATGCTTGGATTGATATGGACCGTTTTGTTGATATGATTGCGATTAGTCAAATGACTCCTGGACCTATTGCGATTAATAGTGCAACCTTTATTGGGTATCAAGTCGGTGGTATTGTTGGGGCTGTTGCAAGTACAGTTGGGGTTGTGTTCATTCCAGTTGCTTTAGTTTTAATGGTTTCAAAATACTATGAGAAGTTTAAACGCTCAAAAGTAGTTAAAGCAATATTTAAAGGATTAAGACCAGCCCTTGTTGGATTGATTGCTGCAAGTGTTTATAGTGTTGCGTATAACTCAATGACAGATTGGCAAGGCGTTATACTTGTTGTGATTATATTATTTTTACTAACAAAACTTAAACTTCATCCAATATTAGTAATTTTTATCTCAGGTATTTTGGGCATTATAGTATATTAGTTTTTAATGAGTTATGGTATAGTATTATTTAAGTGATTTTATCGAGGTGAAGATATGCTTATTTCTAGATTTAAATTTATAGTAATACTAAGAAAGTTCTTTTTTGGAACCTCAGCAAGAGGATTTGTTTCAACATACTTATTTTTTATGTTTATTGGAGCAAGTATGTTGCGTTTACCGATTAGTTTACAAAGTGGACAGTCATTAAGCTGGCTTGATGCATTGTTTACGTCCGCTAGTGCTTTAAGTACTACAGGGCTTTCAACGATAGTCGTTAAAGATACTTTTACAATATTTGGTCAAACGGTATTAATCTTTATCATTCAATTTGGTGGGATTGGTTTAATTATGATGGTGTCCTTGTTCTGGTTAATTGTTAGAAAAAAAATTAATTTTAAAGAACGAACCATGATTATGACAGACCAAAATCAATTAAGCAGACAAGGTGTAGTTAAATTTGTTAGAAATGTATTGATAATGATTTTTACGATTGAGTTAGTAGGTTTTATTTTAATGACCACGTATTTGTTCTTTGCGGGGTACTTCCCATTTAAAGAAGCAGCATTTCAAGCTTTCTTTACTACAATCTCTTTGTTCACTAATGCTGGGTTTGATATTGCACCAACTGGAGATAGTTTTGCAATGTTTAAAAATGACTATTTTATGCAAACGCTTGGTATGAGTTTAATGTTTATGGGGGCTATGGGTTTTTGGCCACTATATGAGCTAAGAGAGTTTATCATTGCAAAAAGAAAGAGAGAAAAATTCGAGTTTAGTTTATTTGCAAAAGTGCTTGTTGGAATGCATTTACTAATTTGGATTATTAGTGCAGTATTGTTTATGGGATTAGAGTTTACGCACTTCTTATCGGATAAAGCGTTTTTTGAAGGATTATATTATACGCTTTTTATGACATTAACGACAAGAAATGCTGGATTCTCTACAATGAATGTAAATGATTTAACTTCAGCAACTCAAGTGTTTTTTGTTATTCTTATGTTTATAGGAAGTAGTCCAAATAGCGCAGGTGGTGGTATTAGAACTACGACACTACTTTTAGTTATTTTAGGCATAAGAGCCTTTGCCATAGGAAGAGATCAAGTTGTTATTAAACAAAGAAGCATCAAACATGATACTGTGTTTAAATCATTCATCGTTATTTTCGTTGCGGGGTCACTAATAGCATTCAATCTAATTTTATTAACGATTTTTGAACCATATTCAACAACGCATTTAGCCTTTGAGGTTGCTAGTGCATTTGGTACTACAGGTTTAAGTATGGGGATTACTCAAAACTTAACTTGGATAGGAAAAGTTGTATTAATTGTAACAATGTTTATTGGTCGTATTGGTATATTAGCATTAGTGTTAATGTTTAAACCGTCTGCAGGAAAAGTAGTAAATATTATTCATTATCCTGAAATGGATATGATTGTTGGCTAAAATTACGCACCCATTTAATAATATGGGTGCGTTTTCATTGATATTATTTACTTATTTTGGTTTTCAAGTATAATAATTAGTAAGGATGTGATGCCAGTGGAAAACGAAAACACAGTACGCATAAAAAAAATAGCAGATTCATTTATGAATCATTTTGCAATAAAGTTTTTTGTTGCCTATTTTCTATTTTTATTTATAGGAGCGTTGTTATTAAGACAACCCTTTAGTTTAAGACCTGGAGAAAGTTTATCAATGGTTGATGCTTTATTTGTTTCTACAAGTGCTATTACCTTAACAGGATTATCTTCAGTGGGTATTTTATCAACATTTAATATGTTTGGACATTTTATTATTTTATTACTCATTCAGTTTGGCGGCATTACTTTAGTCATGATGATTGCGTATTTTTGGTTAAAATTAAGAAAAAAGATCAATTTTAATACCCATAAAACGATGATTAATGAAACCCCATATAACAAAGATTCTATGGTAAGTTTTATTAAAGGTGTCATTATCATGGTTTTGGTGATTGAACTTATTGGTTTTATCTTACTTAGTAGTTATTTTTTAATCACCTCAACATTTACTTTAAAACAATCCTTATTTCAAGCTTTATTTATGAGTATATCGCTGTTTACGAATTCTGGGTTTTCGATTGCTCCAAGCGGTATAAGTTATTCAGTTTATCAAAACAATTATTTTGTTCAAAGTATTGCGATGATACTCATCTTTATTGGTGGGATTGGTGTTTATCCATTATATGAAGTTAAAGAATGGCTTGTTTCTATTAAGGAAAAAGTGCCATTTAAGTTCAGTTTATTAAGTAAAATTGTTCTTGTTATGCATTTAGGGATATGGTTAGTGAGTGCGATATTATTCTTTGGGATTGAAAACGCTAGATTTTTAGCAGATAAAGGCTTTTTAGAAAGTGTTTATTACGCACTATTTATGAGTTTATCTACAAGAAGCGCAGGATTTTCAACTGTAAGCATGGGTGAATTATCAACTATGACACAGATGTTGTTTATGGGGTTAATGTTTGTTGGTGCAAGCCCAAATAGTGTCGGTGGTGGAATTAGGTTAACCACCTTTCTGCTTATACTTTTAGGCTTAAAAGCTGTATTAACTAATAAAGATGATGTTGTGATAAGAGAAAGATCTGTCCGTTATGACAATATATTTTACGCGTTTGTCGTAATATTTGTAGCCATTATGGTAATTGGTAGTGGATTTGTTGTTATTGCCTATTTTGAATCTGGTATTCCAATTACACGAATTGCGTTTGAATTAGTTAGTGCTTTTGGAACAACGGGATTAACGTTTGAAACCGCAATGGTTATTGGCTCAAAAAGTAAATTTGTTTTAATCGCAGTTATGGTAATTGGGCGTATTGGGATTTTACCGCTTCTATTTAAGTTTCAAGAAAAAGAAGAAGTACTTGAAACAACCAATGCACCAAAAACAAATTATCCTGAAATTGATATGATATTAGGTTAAAAAAAAATCCTCACTTTTTAAAAAAGTGAGGATTTTTTATTTAGTTGATTCGCGTTCTATGAGTCTAACTGGAATAACTCGGTGAAAAGGTTCTGGCTTTTTCTTATTTACAAGATCTAATAAAGAATTCGTAGCTTCTTTAGCTAATGTTTCAATAGATTGATCAATTGTGCTTAAGTTTGGGGAAACAAGTTCGCATAGTTCGATGTTATCAAATCCAATGACTTGAACATCTTCTGGGACACGACGTTTCATTTTATGTAGTGCTCTTAATGCGTGAAGAGCTAATACATCACTACTACAAAAGATGCCATCAACATCTTCATAATGTTTGATAAAGTTTTCTATGACATTAAAATCAGGTCGTACAAATGCTAAATCAATCGTATGCATTTCGATGCCCGCGCTTTTGATTAAGTCTTTAAAACCCTTGTTTCGTTTTTGTACAGTAAGCAAGAAACTAGGTCCTTGTAAATGAATGACTTTTTTACATCCAGTATCAATAAATTTTTGCGCAGCAAGACGTGCTCCAAGTTCGTTATCAGAAGTAATTGATGGGATAGAGTCGTCAATCTTATGATCAATAGTAATCATTGGGATATTTAAATCTTGATAATCTTTATATTGAGTCGAGTGTGCGACAATTATAATACCATCGATATTATATTGGTTAAAAACTTGCATATAACGTTTTTCTCTATCGGTATCATCTTTAGCATTAAAAATCATTAATTTAAAGCCTTTTTCAGCTAAAGTATCTTCTAAAGCTTCTACTAGTTCCGCAAAAAAATAAGTCGATAAATGCGGAACAATTAAACCCACAATTTTCGATTGTTTTTTAAATAAAGAACGCGCAAGTTCGTTAGGAATGTATTCAAGTTCTTTAATAGCTTGTAAAACAAGTTTTCTTGTTTCTTGGTTCACATACCCAGTATTATTAATAACTCTAGATACGGTTGCGACACTAACATTTGCTTTTTTCGCTACATCTTTAATAGTCGGCATCATTATCACATCCTTAGTTTATTATATGCTAATTTATAAGGTTTGTAAACTGAATAAGCCCTTAATATGTAAACGGTTTACTAGTAATTTGGTCTCAAGATTTTCGATTTAAGGTTATAATGCAAGT
>NZ_JBIOAG010000019.1:0-39204 GCF_043951795.1 Liberiplasma polymorphum
TTTTCTTCTTTTTTAGGTACTTCTACTTTTGGTGGTTTTAGATTTTCATCGATTGTGTTCCCTAAATATTTAGGCAGTTCCATTCCCGCCATTTCAAATAATTCTTTCATTGGTGGAATTGATTTCATTAAGTTTTGAGCAAAGTTAGCCGTTGAGGTGGTTCCATCTTTTGATCCTCCGCTATCCCAAACAGTAATTTTATCAAACTTAATATTTTTAATGGCTTCTACTTGAATACCAACAAGTGTTTCAAGTTTATCTGCAATAAGAAGTTTAATTGCAGAATCTGCACTATTTCCTGCAGCTTTAACAAGGTCTGTAAACCCGGCAGCTTGTTTAGATAGTACTTCGTAAAGTCCACGTGCTTCTGCGTCTGCTTTAGCAAAAATAGCGTCTGCTTCCCCTTTAGCATGTCTACGGATTTCTTCAGCTTGAGCCTCAGCTTCAATGACACGGCGTTGTTTCTCGATTTCTGATTTAACAATGATATCAGCTTCAAGTGATGCTTTTTCACGCTGTGCACGTGCAATTTCCGCTGTTTGTTCAGCTGCATAAGATTCTTCTAATGCTTTTGCTTCAGCAACTTTTTCTGAGGCTGTTGCACGACGAAGTGCTTCTGCTTCAATTTCACGACGGGTTGCATTTGATTGAGAAATATCTCCTAAAGATTTATTTTCTCCTTCAATAGCGGTTGCATTAGCGGTTGCGACTTGAATACGTTGGTCTCTTAATGCGTTAGCCTCACCAATAGAACCATCTCTATTTTTTTCAGCAACGCTTTTTTTCGCGTCATTGATAGCTTTAGCTGCAGCTTCTTTACCAAGCGCTTCAATGTAACCAGATTCATCATTGATGTCTGTAACGTTAACGTTAATTAGGCGTAATCCGATTTTCTTAAGTTCGGTTTCAACATTTCCAGATACTGCTTCTAAGAATTTATCACGATCGGTGTTAATTTCTTCGATATCCATTGTCGCGATAACTAAACGAAGTTGTCCAAAGATAATATCCTTAGCTAAATCTTGAATATCTCCAAGTTTAAGTCCGAGTAAACGTTCAGCAGCGTTTTGCATTACACCACTTTCAGTTGAAATACCAACGGTGAAACGTGATGGTACATCGATTCGGATATTTTGTCTTGATAAAGCTTTTGCTAAATCAACACTAATTGAGATTGGGGTTAAATCAAGATATTGATAGGCTTGTAAAAACGGAATAATGAATTTACTTCCCCCGTGGATACAAACAGATGAACGACTAGTACCGTCTGTGTTTGATCCGATTTTTCCGTAAATGACCATGATTTTATCCGATGGACATTTTTTAATACGCGATACGATAAATACTAATATCGATACAGCAACAAGCAATACTGCAAAGATAACGAGTGCAACTGCACCAGGATTTACTGCTAATGTAATCATATTTTCCCTCTCCTAATTCTTTATTTTAACTACAAGTGTTGTTGGCCCGTCTAATCTTACAACTTCAACTTGAGTTTTTGGCATAATATCTTGTGCATCTTCAGTGATTGCATCGACTTCAACCATGCGTTCTTGGTGGTTCATAATTACTTTTCCAGTGCCAGATTTACTTTTTGGAATACGTAAATAAACCACTGCAGTTTTACCGATTGCAGATTGATACTCAATATTTCCTGAAGATTCAAGTTTATAAATTTGTTTAAATATATATGCGAGTAAAATCATTGCAAATGTTCCGGCTATTGCGCCAAATATAACAGCCAACCAATCAGGTACTTCTTCAGCAAATAAGTAAGTGGTCCATCCACCAATACTAAAAAATGCTAAAACACCACGAACGGTGACAACTTTCAAACCACCAAGGGCTGAAAATGGTTCATCATTAAATCCATCAAGGTCGCTGACATCTAAACCGCCATCAAAGGATTCGGTTCCGTCTATTCCAATAATCATTAGTATTAAGAATAATAACATGACAATGGTTGCACTTGAGGCAACTATAAATACGATTTGTTCAAAGTTTGTTAGGTCATTCCACCACATTGGTATTCCCCCTTCTTTTTAGTTTTATAACACCATTTAATTATATCATAACTTAATTGTAAATTAATGATGATTTTAAAATAATCACCTAGCATAGCCAAGTGATTATTCTTTATTGAATCATTTATTATAAATAAGCACAATTTCATTATAAAATTATTTACTATTTATTTAGTTTATTATCAATAAAAACTATAAGAAAACTATAAGCTATAAAAAATAATGTGATGCCAGTAATATAAAATATAACCGCAACACCAATTAAATCGAGATCTAAAAAGAAATATGGAAATCGGCTATCGGTATAAGGAATAATGCCGAATAGTTCAGCACGAATCATCGCAAACAAAATGTATATATAAGGAATAATAAGCCAATAAAATGGATCTTTATATTTATAGGTCCCTTTTTTGTCAAATAGTAGCCAATCTCCTACATAAAATATTGGAATAACGTAGTGTAGTAGATAACTTTGAATAGAGTTGACATAGACACCGTAACCACTATCAATTAACACCCTTCTTAATAAAACGTGAAATACCAAAAATGTTAATGATATGGCAATCATGATGGCACTTTTAGATTTATTGATGAAAGGGTGTTGTTTAACTTTTAAAAAATCTTCACAGACTAAATACATCATCATAAATAATACTAAAAAATTACTTTGGATAGTGAAATAGACGATAGAATGATTAAATCCTCTACCGCGAATATTTAAATAGAGTCCGGTAATGCATAACACTATTAAAATGCTCCTGTAAAATAATCTTATTCGCTTATCCTTTAATAACATATTAATCCCTTCTTATAACCGTATAATATTGTATCCTGCAGCTTTTAACAGCCGGTTCATAATGGCTTGGCCAAGATGTTCTTGTGAGAAAGCATGGGTAAAAATATAATCAATGTCAAGTTCATCCATTCTTCTTAAAGCGATAAATAGATTGCTTGCTATTTCTTCAGGGTGATCGATTGAGCCTAAATCAAACACATATTTACTTTCCATAAATGGTACGTATTCATGCGCACATATCACAGCCGATTTATTTTCATCGAGTGATTTGATGGCTTTATTAATATACTCTATAACTTCTTCTTTTAACCCATCCACTAAGGTGATTTTTCCTTTTGGAGCATAGTGTGTATATTTCATCCCAGGTGATTTTGGGGTATCATTCATGGAATTTTCTGAAATATCCAAAATTGGTTGTTGTAAAATATCCTCGATCATTTTTTTAGTAACTGAACCAGGTCTTAACAACGTTGGTGTATCTGTAGTGACATCAAGCACGGTTGATTCTAATCCTATGGTTGATTTACCACCGTCGATTAAGATATCCACTTTACCATACAAATCACTTTTAACATGATCGAATAAAGTTGAAGAAGGTTTTCCACTAATGTTTGCACTTGGTGCTGCTAATGGTATATTAGCAGCTTTTATGACAGCTAGTGCGATTAAATTACTCGGAAATCTTATGGCTACAGTATTTAATCCACCAGTAATTTCATTGGGAATAATTGGGTTTTTCTTAAATACAAGCGTTAATGGTCCAGGCCAAAACGCTTGGATAAGTTTTCTTGCAGTTTCAGAAACTTCCAACACTAATGTGTTTAACATATGTAGATGATCAATGTGAATGATTAAAGGGTTATCTGCTGGACGTCCTTTAACTGCATAGATTTTTTTAGCAGCATCCTTATCAAGTGCATTCGCTCCAATACCGTAAACCGTTTCAGTAGGAAACACAACTAAGCCTTTACTCAATAGTGTTTTATGAATATGTCTTAAAACTTTCTTTTTTTGTAAATCATCTTTTTTATATATGGTTGTTTGCATAACATGCCTTCTTTCGTTAAGTCGGTCACTTATATTCTATATAAAAAGTAAGCAAAAATAAACCTTCTTTTGATAATGTTTTCTTAAAACAAAGAAATGTATAATAATCTATTGTCATAAGGGGGGTATTTTTATATAATGAGATTATCTGAAATAGGGAGGACTCAAAAATTGAAGAACTTACGTACAGATTACAAATCACTTGCAAAAAGTTTACTTAGTGGTAAATTTGGCGCTGTCATTGCTTTTTTGCTTATTGTATTTTTAATTAACATTGTTTTACAATCCATCAGTGATGTATTTGATCCAGGACTAACCTATTCTGTTGAACTAGGTCGATTCATTTATGAAAGTGGCTATGGATTCTTTTCAACAAACGGAATAATTTATTCAGTAATAAGGTTAATTAATTTTGTTATTACAGCTTTAATTGGTTATGCGACTATTCACTTATTCATTGAAGTTGCAAATAACATTAAACCAAATGCTGGTGAGAGTTTAACTGAAGGATTTACTGAAAATCCGTTAAGAACAATATTAACTTATTTACTTGAATATGTATTACTTATATTATGGTTTTTCTTATTCATTATACCATTTTTCATTAAAACATACGCTTATGCAATGAGTATCTTTTTATTAAACAAAGAACCTCATATTAATCCTAATGAAGCCATTTCGAAATCGCAAAGATGTATGAAAGGTTATAAAATGGATTTATTTATTTTAGACTTAAGTTTTATTGGATGGTATTTATTAAGTATTTTAACTTTAGGGATTTTATTACTTTATGTAATCCCATATCATATAACAACAAGAACATTATATATGGAAGAAATTTATGAAGGTTACCGCAGATTAAACAATCCAAACTATAATAATAACGAAACTGATCCATTTGAAAAAGAAACATCAACTGATCCATTTGATCAATATTAAACACTGTATTTTTACAGTGTTTTTTTTATTTTAACGCCCTTCGTTGACACATAGATAATGTTTTGCGATAATAAGTGCATATAGAAATGAGCGTGAAGTTATGAAACGATATGTGCATACGACCATTAAAATGACATTAGCAAGTATTATAACAATATTAATCACAGAATTAGTCGGTTTAGAGTATGCAATAACTGGTGGTATCTTGGCTGTATTATCAATTCAACTTACCAGAAAAGATTCTTACATGATCGCATTTAAAAGGTTAATTGGCGCAAGTATAGCCCTTGTTTTGGCAACTTTAATGTTTGTATCTTTTGGGTATACGGTTTGGATATTTGCATTATTTACTGTATTTTTTATTGCATTATCATTTGCGGTAAAAGTCCCAGAAGGGATTGTGCCAAGTTTAGTGCTTGTTAGTCATTTACTACTTCACGGGAGTTATGCTTTGCCACTTGTTATAAATGGCTTTTTATTAATTACAATTGCAATTCTTGTGGCCCTTGGCTTAAACTTATTATATCCTTTAAACATTGATGCTTCGATGGGTAAAACTAAACGCGAGATTGATGCCTTTATTGTAGTAGATCTACAATTAATTGCTGGGGTCTTAAAAGATAACCATACAAAAAATGATGCTTTAAAATCGCATCAATTTATTTATCAAAAATTAGGTAAATTACTTAAAGAGGCTGAACTTGTTGATAAAGATATTTTATTTGATAAAGACCATTTAGCCATGTCTTATTTAAAAATGCGTCATAGCCAAATGAACCGGTTAAACCGAATCTTTGAGTTGCTAATTGGGTTAGAAAAACAACATCCGAATGCAGTTATATTGTCTGAGTATTTCGAGTCATTAAGTCAAGATATTGGTGAAATAGATAAAGCCAATCCACAATTAAATGCTTTACGTGAACTTTTAGAGTTTTTCCGTGCAAAACCCTTACCTAAGAGTAGGGAAGAGTTTGAAATACGTGCTGTTTTATTTCAAATAACCTCTGAACTTGAATCCTTTTTAAAAGAAAAAATAGCGTTTCATAAACGCTATTCATAAGACACTTTATGTGTCTTTTTTTTATAATGGGATATGTCTTTGTTTAATGAAAAGCATAAGTGATTCATCAAATAACAGTGGTTTATTTTTAAGTTGATCAACCGTATTACAATCGAGTATTGCCATAAGTTTATTAATATCATATAGTAATTCTCTTGTAATTTCGATGGCCTCTTCTAAATTATGGTTTGAGACAAGTTTAAGGAAATAGCCACTTAATCCTACCATCTTTGCCCCAAGTGCTAAGGCTTTTACAATGTCATAAGCGTTTCTCACACCACCGCTTGCAAAAATGGTTAAGCCTTCTACTTTTTTCGCATCAAGTAAAGATTCTACTGTAGAAAATCCATAAGTGTCAAATGTATTTAAAGGGTGTTTTCTACGGTGGTTTTCAATTTCGATAAAGTTGGTTCCACCTACACCGCTAACATCAACATATTCAATGCCTAATCTTTTTAGCGTTTTTAAGGTCTCTGCACTCATACCAAACCCGACTTCTTTAGCAATAATTGGGACTGAAACAGTTTTTATCATTTCTTTTAAATTATCTTGCCAGTAGCTAAAATCACGATCCCCTTCTGGCATAATAATTTCTTGTGGTGCATTGATATGCACTTGTAGTGCGTTAGCATCTAATAGTTTAACTGCAGTAAAAGCATATTCTACTGGGGCAGAAATTCCAATATTAGCGATGATAAATCCATCGTTATAGGTTTGTCTCATTATAGTAAAAGAGTCTGCAGTTTCTGGTTTTTTAATTGCTGCAGAAAGTGACCCACTTGCTAATGGTAAGTTAAATGTTTTGGCAATAATCGCTAGTTTTTCGTTAATTATTTTTGCTTTTTCAGTTCCCCCTGTCATTGCGTTAATATAAATGGGATAGGGAAATATTTGATTAAACATCGTAACGGTTGTATCAACTGTATCAACATTTTGTGATGGTAAGGCATAAGGCACAAAACGAATACGGTCAAAATCATTTATGCGTTCTTTTTGATTTAAAGCGTGTTGAATATGATCATCTTTACGTTGCATATTACATCAATCCTTTAACCATGTCATTTAAAAGCGTGTATTGGTTAGCAAGGTTCTTTTTTGCACTGAGTTTATCTTCTTCAGTTTTAAATATGGCAAGCATACAGTCGCCCCCGCCTGCGCCGGAAAACTTGGTGGTCCCTTTATTTTTCTTTACAATATGTTCTATTGCAAACATCGTATCTGTAAATAGTGGGACTTGCGTTTTTAAAGCAATTTCTTTAAATAGTTCATTATACTCATGGGTTAAATCAAACAATGTGTTAAAGTCATTTGACTCTAGTCCTTTTGTGTAGCGCTTTACAAATTGAAGACTGTCTTTTAAAAATGCTTCATAATACGTACTATTTTGATGAGCAATCATCATTTTGACAAGACTAGCTGAATCAGCTGGTGTATTTGTATAGATGATTAACATCGGTAATGCAGGCTTCTTAATTGTTTTGATTTCTAAATCTTTCCAATTCATTTCGACGAGTTCTTTTACATTTTTATCTAAATGATTCGATAAAAAATCTCTATCGAACGGTTGATAATAAATCCAATCATCAAAACATGAACAAGCTAAATCTCCATATGAACTAAATGGATATACTTTGTACTGTGCTAATACAGATAATTTATATAACGTTAATTTATCTAGTTTTAGTCCGTGATATAAAACAATCGCTTCTATGATTGCGGCTGTAATTGCTCCGCTTGTTCCAAGACCAAGTTTTGGATAAAGCGGTAAATCAAGCTCGCTTTCTACATGAATTTTATATGGGTGTAACTGAGTGAAAAAAAGCACATATTCATGAGCTATATGGATGGCTTCTTTTAAAAACGGTTGATTTAAATCGGTTTTACCGTTTTCTAAAACTTCAAATGTGTCATTTAAATAGGTGAACACATCACATGATGATAGTGTAACGTGGAGTTTTTTTGTTGTACTCATTAGCAATGCTGGTTGACCAGATACCACTGCGTATTCGCCAGCTAAATAGAGTTTACCTGGCTTTGAAACCGTCATCTTTTTCATTAATAATCGCCGCCCCTTCTTTTGTAATATTACTTACAATTAGCGTATTAAATCCTTCGGTTTTCAGTTTTTTGGTAATGGTGTTTATATGTGCTTTTTTTGTTAATAGTTTAACATTTGGACCTGCATCCATCGTAGCATAAACTGGTATATTCTTTTCTCTTAATGTGTGAACAAGTTCATATACTCGGTATGAATCATCAACAAAATATGTAAATGGTGGCTGAGCCATCATCATCGTTGCGTGCATAAATAAACTATTACTTTCCATGATTTTTCCGATGAAATCAAATTGATTAGTTTTTAGAACTTTTAACATATCCATTGCATCTTTATGGGCTTGTTCAACCCACGATTCATATAAATAAGACGTTTTCACGGTATGCTTCATTGCATCTCTTGAAGATGTCTTTTTTTGTTTCTCATTTATCACTACAAAAATCATCGCTAAATCATCCGTTGATGTATCAATTTGTTCTATGGTCCCATCTGTTTGCCAAAGGACACAGCCGCCAAGTAATGAACGTACTGCAGAGCCTGATCCTTGGCGTGTAATCACGCTAAGCTTACTCGTATCATATAAGGTGTTGTAATAGTGATTTGCAGCAACAGCGAGTGCTGCAAAGCCTGAGGCACTTGATGCAAAACCTGCGGCAGTTGGAACTTCGTTTATACTTTCTATAATTAAAGGATCTTCGGCATTAAACCCTTTAAAGTAACTTAGAAAATCAATGACTTTTTTATGTTCGTTTTTACTTTGTAATATGCCATTAATAAAAAACTTAACCCCAGGTGTAGTGCCTTCTTTAAGTGTTGTTTTTGTATAGAGGGATTCAAGTGTGTAAGAAATCGAAGGATTATAAGGTAATACTTTGATTTCATCTTTTTTACCCCAGTATTTAATAATCGCAATGTTAACAGGTGCTTTAGCTGTGATTTTTTTCATAAACTTATCCTTTATGTAAATCTAGTACCCACACACTCTCTTGGGTAGTGGTTTGCCATAATGTTGCAATATGGTCAGCGATTGCTTTAGTAGGCGTTAGTGCTAAGACGCACCCACCTAATCCACCACCAGTCATTTTTGCACCATAGGCTTGATTGTTTAACGCAACTTCAACCATTTCATCAAGTCTATCAATACTTAAGCCTAAAGCTTTTAAATGATTGTGCGCTTTATTTAGGTCTTCACCGATTGAAGCAGGTTGGTTCGTTTGTAGTTTTAGTATAACATTTTTTGATAAATTTCCTATATCATCTAATAATTTACGTGTTTTATCATCACTATAATGATTTGCAACATGTTCAACAGCTAATTTCGTTTCTCCTTCAATCCCAGAATACCCAATCACTAAGTAAGCATCCAGTTCAAACGGAAAATATTTAGGTATGCTTCCTTTTTTAAATACGATTGCGTCATTTGATGCGGTGATTAATGCATCAATCCCACTTGGATTAGTGTGGGCAATTGTATCAGAAAATTGAACCCAGTCAAAACGTGTTTCTATTGTTAGAGGTAGTTCTGCGTAATCGTAAACTGCCTCTACTATAGCTCCAGCAACTGCAGCACTAGACCCCATGCCTGCATGGGGTTGGATGCTTGAGTCAATTTGGATGTGTAGTTCTGGAAGCGCTAAATTTTCTTGAAGTTTTTCAATAAGTTTCTTAATTGGAAGTAAACTTTTTGGTGAATGTTCAAGTAATCCTTTATAAAGTGAACTGTGAATCGAGGTTATATCACTCATACTAACAGTTGCCTCAATTTTGGCAGTGTGTATAGGGATTGCAATTGCTTCATAGTTATAAACAACTGCATGTTCACCAATTAAAATAACTTTCCCATGGGCATAGCCCTTACCTTGTCTAAACATTAAAATACGCCTAGGAAGAATCCTACAATGGTTGGTGCGGCATATAAGGACATAAATTGAACCCCATAATTCACACCCATTTTATTTAAGGTCCCACACACTAAGCCAACTAATAAAACACCGAAAATATTAATTAATCCAGCATCCATAAAAGCAAGTAACATAATAAAGGCAATAAATAATCCTAATACCGCTTCGTGAGGAATGTATTTAAGGATGAATAATGTAATTGTTTTCGCATACTTACTGATTAATATATAACTTAAAACTACTGCGATTGACGCGCCGATTAATACAGAAATCGTAAATTGAAAGCCCGTTAAAATATGGTGGATATTATTATCAATAGTAAAGATTGGTTCAGCATTGAAAAGCGCTGCACCTGGTCCTAAAGCAACTGGTGATAAGGCGATTCCTAAAGCAAATAACGGAATGACTATTTGAGACATGTAAGTCGATTGAATAATTGCTGACATGGTAGTCATGGTCATGGTTGAGCGTTTTTGTGGATCGCTTTTAAATTTATTTCCTACAGCCTCACCAATTAGAATCGTTAAGCCAACTGGGCTTAATACAAAGAAGAAGTTCACTACAAGCGCAGAAATTGATGCGTATTTTTTCTCTTCTTTTGTTAAAATTTTAAAGGGATTAATGGTTTTTTGTTTACTTTCATCACTTGGTAGAATGATTAATTTCTTTTCTTGTACTTCTTGTTGCTTAAGCATTGTTTTATTAAGCAATTGGAATAAAGAAACAAGTAATGGACCAATTGTGATTCCCAAGAAGAATGAAATGGTAACGGTTGTTGTTTGTGGTACAATGCCTATACCCCAGTATAAATGTCTTAAACTTTGGAATAATAAAGCCAGTGGAATAATACTCATTAAAGATATTATTTTATTTCTACTGGTTAACGATAAGAATATCGCTCCAATAACAAATAAATAAGCAGCATACTGTCTTACCCCATCCGCATAACGGACGATAATGTTTGCGACTAATAAAGCCACCGGTACACTAATAATGACACCGAGCGCACTTGCTGCAGCCATTTTTTGAATAATAAATGCGCTTCTTCCTTCATTTTTTATGAGTATGGCGTGTTCAATCATAGGACTACTCATCACCCCGCCTGGTAAGCCAACAAGTGCCGTTGGCATTGCGTTGGCTAAGTTCAAAGTAACAATGGATGCAATAAAAAAGGTCAGAATAATCATAGGGTGAACCCCTGTTAACACTAATGCAAGTGAAATGGGTAATAAAACACTCGTTTCATCGGTACCAGGAATAAAGCCAATAAATGTATAAAGTGCAACTGCACCAAGTGCAGCTAGAATCATAAATAAGAGTAAGGTAGGTTCAATCATTTCATCTCCTCCTCATCTTTAATAATACGCTTAGGTTTAATTAAAAAAACAATAATCATAAAGCCAATTACTGCACCACCCAAACCAAAAAAAAGACCCAGTGTACGATCCCCTTTAGGGGCAAATAAATGCATCCCAAGTGTCGTAGTACTGATGGTGATAATAGATATTAATAATGATTTGGCATCGACAACGTCTCCCCAAATTTCAATCCATGTATTTTTCTTCATAAATTCTCCTCTTTCTTGTTGTTTGAATGTATTATAAACGATTTCATTATTTTTTTCCTTAAAAATAGTAATTCTAAATAAGCAATTGACCTAGATTATAATAATTTATAATTTAATTATAATTAAATAATCATAGTACTTGCTTTGATACCTATGTTATAATGCAATCGTGAATGCCCTTACATAAAAGGATGTGTTAAGATGAAACCTTTATTAGATCAAATTATTAAAGCCTGTAAACCCTACACTGCTGATGGCCATATCGCCACTTATATTCCAGAACTTTCATCACAAAATCCAGCTTCACTTGGGATAAGTGTTAGTGATTTATCTGGTAATGTAGAAACCTCTGGTGATGCCCTAGTTCCTTTCACCATTCAAAGCATCTCAAAAGTTGCAGCTTTTATTTGTGCATTAGAAGATAACACCCTTGAAGATGTTAGTAAAAAAATTAGTTTTTATCCATCAAATGAGGGATTTAATTCGATTGTCGCCTTAGAAACTAGAAACAAACAAAAACCTCTTAATCCTATGATAAATTCAGGGGCAATTGTGGCGATTTCAATGGTGAAAGGTGCAACACTTGAAGAAAAATTTGCGCGTGTATTTTCAATGATTATGGCGATGACATGTAACCCTGATTTAACCATTAATCATTCAGTGTATCATTCAGAAATTGAAACGGGTAATCGTAATAGAGCCTTGGCTTATTATATGAAGAGTACCGGCATTATTGAAACCAATGATATCGAAGGATTACTAGAAATTTATTTTAAACTATGTTCAATTGAAGTTACGGCAGTAGATATTTCACGGCTAGCCGCAACGCTTGCAAAAAATGGGGATTCATTAGTAACAGATGAGACTTTATTTAATTTTACCACGGCACGTATTGTTAAGGCTGTAATGGCGTTATGCGGGATGTATGATGCATCGGGTGATTTTGCTGTAGAAGTTGGATTACCAGGGAAAAGTGGCGTTGGTGGTGGGATCATTGCACTAAAATCTAATGAAATGGGGATTGGTGTATTTGGACCAGCATTAGATGAAAAAGGAAATAGTGTGGCTGGATGGTTAGCGTTAAAAAAACTCTCCGATGAATTAAAACTCAATATATTCTAATAGAAAAAGAGGTTTCTAATCACATAGAAACCTCTTTTAAATGTTAAATTATAGCAATAAAAAAAACGATGTCTTTTAAGAAATCGCTTTGATTTAAATGTGGGTTGGGTGACCTATTTTAATACAATTGCGCACCCCTAGTGAGAATTTGCGCACCCTTAACCTATTTTTACGCACCCCTAGCAAGATTTTACGCACCCCTGAATTATGGCTTAACTAAGGTGTTTTTTTAGAAATGAAGAAAACTGTTGAAAATGACTGTTGTATTTACCTTATACAGTCCAACTTAAATCAGTGTAAATGCATAAATGGTAGATAACAGTATATACGTCTATAACGAACTATACATGATGTAGAGCCCTAAACTATATGTTTTTGTATAATCATAAGTAACTTCTCTTAAACGTCTTCCTAGAAGAAATAATAATACAGTAAGTCCAATCACTGCAAGCATTCCAATGCTTACAAGGACATCAATCAACCTGCCTTCTATGGTTGAGCCATTGGTCAATAAGAAAATCATCAGTGTATTTATTGATGCACTAATGAATAATGATACCAACATTAAAACAATCATTTTTGTGATTAAAAGATGCGTCTTTATGATATTTTCTTCGTTTTTAATATGTAGTTCGTTTTTCGCATATGCGCTTTTCATCCGTTTGATTAACCAAAGTTGCGTGTTTAGAACTGCTGCAAAACTCATAACAATGACCAAAACATATTGCATAAAACTATACCTTTTTATACCCTTCTATAATTTTTATATCTTCAAAATAATAACTTGACTTGAAAATGCCTATGACAACTTAAACCATCTGCTACTATTTGCGCAGCAGTGACCAATGATGGGCTTTATAATCGATTTTAGTGCAGTTACGCACCCCTATTTAATGTTCTCAGTTTTAAACTCGAAATCTAATGAGGATAACTATGTTATTGATCAAATAGATTACAGCAGGGATAAGATACTTTTTGGAGAAAGATATTCACAAAAGCTTTAAAAAATCCCCTCAAAATAGTTTTCTGCAACTTAAGCTATTTGCAGTCTCTACTTTAAGGGGAATCTATTAAAAGACAGTTAGTCTTCTATTAAACCAATAAACAGTTGGTAAGGTCCATAACGAACGCCTTCCCAATCATCCACATAAATAACATAGTCTCCTGGTTCTAAGGTGCGTTCGATAATCGGATTGACCCCAGAACTTGCGCTTAAAAAGTTGCCATCTTTTCGAAGTTCTAACGACAATGCCTCATCACTTTCAAGCCAAATAAGATAGTCGCCTGCCTCTTCAATAGTGATCGTATATTCATTGATTTCACCTTGTTCTAAAACACCCTCTGAAATTAGTTCAATCTTAGTTATTACTCTGCCTTCATCATTATCATCACCGTTGCCGGGATCAAACGAACCTCCTGTATTATCTTCTATTTCTCCTTCAGGAAATCCTACCTCAGTATTGCCAATATCGGTAAAAGCAAATATAAATGTATGGATATCGCTATCTGCTTTACCGGTTGCAGTGAAGGTGATGCTATCACTAGTAAGCGTATAGATTAAAGACTCAAACTCGTCGGCATCTTCTTCAAACACTTCTTCAAAATAGGCATCTTTTAAATGATAAACTCCTAGAGATTCTTCTTCTAGCCAAGATTGATCAATATCAAACATCGCATAAAGTGTATCAAATAACCACGTATCACCCGCATCATAATAATAGCCTTTTTGCCAAACTTCAGATCCTGCAAACCTCGAATACGCATACTTTGTTCCGTTTTCTTCAATGCTATAAATTTCAAACCTCATAAAGCCCCAGTCAGAGCTTTGGTAGTAGTTATTACCATCAAGACGCTTAATCAAAGCCATACTTAAATCTTTTGTACTTGTTTCATAAATCATCGTAAAATTATCATTTTCTAATTTCTCCATTAAACTTTCGAAGGTTACGGTGAATGTTTCATTTTGGGCATTATCTTCTTTTTCACTGATACCATTTTCACACCCAAAAATCAACACACCCACAAACATCAATAGAGTCATACTAATCCACTTTTTCATCCCTTACCTCCATAGTTTTTATAAAATTAAAAAAGTAACTATTAAAATAATAACACATGACTAAATGGTTGTAAAGATGGCTAAAATCTAGGATATTGATGTTCACTTTGTTATGTTTTACTCATTCTGGTTTTGATTGTATAATCCACAAATGATGCATGTAATGAGTTATATTGCTTCTTTTGGCTACTTTGACATTTAAGTTTACTCATTAAAAAAAGCTCCCTTCATCAGAGTGGTATATTAATCCTACCATTTCTCCAACTTATGGAAGCTACTTTATATATATGGAACGTGTAACCTATTTTAATACAATTACGTACCCCTGACCGTTTTTTACGCACCCTTGATAAGATTTTACGCACCCCTAGCAATATTCACAGCAACCCTATCAAAACGGCTTAACAAGGGGAACCATTCAAAGTGCTCTTAAATTCCCCCTATTCAGTACATCCAATTATTTTAGAATTCTGTTTTTGCTATTGCTTTTAGCTTTATAAAGCAGCGCGTCAACTTTTCTAATTGTGTCAGATATGTCTTCTTCTTGAAATTCTTTTACACCGCCACTTAAGGTTATTTTTATATCAAATTTTTGATATTTTCCTTCGACTGCAAGCCTTATTCTCTCACAAACATCATAGGCTTCCATAATTTTTTTATTTATGAGTACAAGAATAAATTCATCGCCACCAAACCGTGATACAATATCTTCACTTCGTGTGTTTTCTCTTAACAGATTTGCTATTTCAATCAAAATTTGATCTCCATATTCATGACCATACTTATCATTTACTTGTTTGAAATTATCAATGTCAAACATCGCAATACTAATAGGCATATTAATAGAATGTGTACCTTGTAAGAAACGACTTGTTTGTGCATGCAGCCCTCTACGATTTAGAAGGTTTGTTAGAAAATCTAAAGTTGCATGTTTTTTATGCTCATCTAACTCACGATTCAAAGATTCATCTTTTTGTCGTTTTTCTGTAATATCTATTATCACTCCCAAAATACCAATAGTCTGATTTAGTTCATTAGTCTCATCGGTTTCCGCACGATGATATAACAAGTGATACTTACCATCTTCAAAGAGTAATTGATACTCAATTTCTACTACAGATATATCGCCATTTACAAGTTTAGCAAACGAATCTTTAACAAGTTCTTTGTCAGTTTTATGAACAATAGTCATAAAACCATCAAATGACAATTGTTTTAAACTATTTATTTTAAAAACTTTTTGTTGCATGGAATTTAATGTGATTGTATCTTTTTCTGCATTCCAATGCCACGGGCCAAGATATCCTGAAGTTAAGTATTGCAATCTTATTAAATTATTGCTTTTTTCAACTTCTTTTTTTTCAGTCTTTTCCATTGAACGTATTTTACTAATAAGTTCTTCTCTAGAATAGTCATCATATTTCATGTTTTTTCCTCCGAAAAAATATAATCTTTTATGTCTTTTAAGTGTCATTTAAACACACCAAAATTATAGTTTAACTAAGTCATTGTTTTTAGATTTTACAAAGATCATAAAAATGATTTTTGAAAGTGCCTTACGCAATCTAGTTATAGAACCTTAGATTGATTTCTCCCGTTTTGCTTTGCGAAATACATGTTATCATCTGCTCTAGCTATAAGTGTCTTAGCGCTGTCTCCAGGTTTTGCTAAAGTTCCACCTAGAGATATAGTCACTTGAATTGTCTTACCGTTTTCAAATTGGTAACTAGACGCTGCAACAACAAGTCGAAGTCTTTCAGCAACTTTCAATAAATCATCTGTACTGGTAACATCTAAAATAACTATAAATTCTTCTCCGCCCCATCTACTGACTAAATCTGTTTTTTCTGTATTTGAAGTAAGAGATTTTGCGACAATTTTTAAAATTTCATCACCAACTAGATGTCCATAAGTGTCATTGACTTGCTTAAAATGATCAATGTCAATCACTAGAATTCCGAACGGATTAGCAAACATTTTTGCTTCTTCTAATTTTTTTGATAGTTGAAAATCAAAAAAGTGACGATTAGCAATTTGTGTCAAAGGGTCAATACGAAGCTTGTCTTTTAACTCTTGGTTTTCATGATATATTTGCTTTTGAAAACGCTCATCTGTAAAAACTTCAATGGCTGCGACAATATTTTGCTTTTCATCATATATAGGTAAACTTTTTACCATAACTGGTACACGGTAACCATCTTTATGTTTTAGGTATACTCTTGCTTCATTAATCACACCATCTTTAAGTGTTTTTTGTAGCGGGCATCCATTAAAACATAATTGTTTTCCTGTTTCATCTATGTGCTGCAAAATGTTGTGATAACAAAAACTATTGGTAACTTCATCTGAAGTATAACCTGTTATTCGTTCGCTACCTTCATTCCAAAAAATAATTTTTCTTTTTTTATCTACGACATATACACCTTCATATAAATAAGGGATAAGGTTCTCATTGTATTTAAATTCCATTTTATTTGTTCCTCCTTCAAAAATGTCATCGGTGCTGTGCACTTTTAAGAATTATCTATAACTTTGCTTTCAAATAAACTAATAAATACTTCAACTAATTGTGGATCAAACTGAGTACCAGAGTACCTAACAATTTCATCAATAGCTTCTTTGTGTGTCATTGCTTTTCGGTAAGGTCTATCTGCTGTCATGGCTTCGTACGCATCACAGATACTAATAATGCGTGAAAACAGCGGTATAGCATCCCCTTTTAATCCTTGCGGATACCCTTTTCCGTCGATTCGTTCATGATGTGTAAGTGCGTAATCAGCAAGTCTTGAATAGTGATCCGCAGAACGAAGAATTTGATACCCGTTAGTTGTG
Organism: Liberiplasma polymorphum; assembly: GCF_043951795.1. Taxonomy (NCBI): domain Bacteria; kingdom Bacillati; phylum Mycoplasmatota; class Mollicutes; order Liberiplasmatales; family Liberiplasmataceae; genus Liberiplasma; species Liberiplasma polymorphum. The sequence goes on from NZ_JBIOAG010000019.1 coordinate 17,407, forward strand.
TGAGACTTCATGATGATCCATTCATCATCAGTGAGTTTGCCTGGCTTTTTTAATATATGATCAGGTATTGTTATTTTGCCGATATCATGCATACGTCCAGCAAATTCTAACTCTAATTTTTCGCTGTCTGATAAGCGCATTTTTTCTCCCATTAAGGCACAATACTGTCCCACTTGATCGGAGTGATTTCTCTCTTCTTCATGTTTTTCTTTTAAAGTCTCAAATATGGATTTAATGGTTTGACTTCTAGAACTTTGTCCATGTAAAACCTTATTAGCATACATGTTGTTTTCTGCATTCATAATCACATGATCAATATCTTTAGATGCATTTATTTTCACTTCTACACCTAAGGATAGAGACAATTGAATATTTTTGATTTTAGTGTCCTTCATTTTGTTATACAATGCCTCTCTTTTTTGTTTGAAGGACTCCATTGTAGTTTTTGGTGAAATCATTAAGAACTCATCACCGCCTACTCTTGCAATAAATGCTGAATCCGCGAAGCAATCTTTTAGCAACCCAGCAGTCTTTATGATTGATTGGTCACCAATTTTGTGACCATAGGTATCATTAATCAGCTTTAATCCATCTAAATCAATCATCGCAATTAACAATGGATAGTTAACTGGTTTATCCAATTCTTTAATTTTTTCATCAAAATAACGGCGATTAGGTAATCCAGTTAAAAAATCGTGCTTACTTGCATAAATAATGTTATCTTCGTAATGTTTTTGGTCTGTAATATCAATATGCGTACCAATCACAGCATTGGTAGCATTACCCTTTTCATCATATATGAAACTACCTCTTGACCATATCCATCGATAATCACCGTTGGCCACTTTTAATCGGAAAAAGTTCTCGTATAATTTGTTTGGTTTCTCTTTTAAGTAGTCTGAAAAATGGGCACTAGCCTCATGAATATCATCCGGATGAATGAGATCATACCATGTTTCTTTAATGTTGTTTGGTTTCATTGGATAATCTTTTTGATTTCGGCCTAACATAGAAAAGTATTCCGGACTACCCCACAAATAGTTTTTTTCTAGATTATATTCCCAAACACCAGTATTAGATATGGCGCTTACCAAACGATAACGCTCTAGATATTGATTTATCTTTTGTTGAGATTGAACCCTTTCTGATACATCTTCAATAACTACTGCAAATTGACCTTTTTTTGGCGAGTAAATCGAAAAGCTAAAGTGCCGCTCTAAATCTTTTGAGTAATTTTCGTAACTCATCGATTCTCCAGTGAGAGCAACTTGTCCAAATTTTTCAATCCAATAATGTTCAGTATGTGGAAATACCTCCATAACTCGTTTACCGAGAACAACTTCTTTTTTAACGCCCATCACCTGTTCCCAAGCTGCGTTTACACTAATAAAACGAAAGTCAATAGGCTTTTCATTTTCATCGCAAATAATTTCATTAAGCGATAAGCCAAGCTGCATTTTCTCTGTAAGTAAACGATATTGATTTTCACTTTCTTTTAGTTTACCTTCTTGTTTTTTGAGTTCGGTAATGTCTCTATACTCTGTAACAAGTACCTGTTTACCTCTATAAGAAATATTTCTTGATTCAATTCTAGCGGGGTAGATTTCACCATTTTTTCTTAATCCTTGGGTCTCATACGGCAATTCATAACCAGACTCGATTTGACTCGCAATAAAATCTCTTTGCTCAGGTGTGATTAACAATAGGCCATCCATATTCATTAATTCCTCATAACTATAACCAGTGATATCACATAATTTTTTATTGCAATCCAAAAAGATGCCTTGATTGTGAATGGCAATGCCTGAAAAGGATGTATCAAGTAATGCTTCAATTCTTTGCACGCTCTCTTTAAGATGCTTCTTATTCTGATTGACGATGAGAAAACCTGTGGTAGTGGTAATAGTCGCTAAAATCAATAAGCTGATAATAATCATGTTTGAAATTCTTTGACGGTTTTGTAGGAGAGCATATTCTGTTTGGTCGATGATGATTGAAAACAGATAGGTTTCATCACTAATTTCAATAGGATAGGAATAAACATGTACTGTCTTAATATCGCCATTAGCCAGAAGATGTTTAAAAATGAAGAAATTTCGTTCTTCATTTAATGCTTTAAGTCTTTCTGCTTCAACTTCTTTTGGTGTTAAGGTATTGATTTCGTTGATGTTCATCCCTAATAGAATTTCAAGAGGATATCCATAAAATTCTACTGCGGCTTGATTTGCAAAATAAATCTCTCCTGTTACAGGTTGTATGATAAGCATGACTGACTGATGGTTAGCAAACAAATCCTCATAATCGATGTTTTCAGCAGCTAACGTTTTTGGAGTAATATATACTAAAGAAATCAATGATAAAAGCAAAATCCATACCTTTTTCATAAGCTACCGCCTTTTTTGTGAATGGAATAAAAACATATTTCAAATAAATATTATAATTATTATAGCATGCCATTTGTTTAAAATGAATATGCTAATTGAAAATCGCAATTATATTAAAACCAAAAAGTCTACCATCTATTCGATTGGTAGACCTCAATTTATCTTATCTTTGATTCAATACCATTATGAAACTTGAATGTAATACTCAAGTCTCTATGTACTGTTGCCCCATCTACTAAGAGCATCCAAATTCTCTCATTCCAGTCGCTAAGTTCATCTTCTGATTTAGATAGGCTTGCAATAAAAGCTTTCATTCTTAGTACTTGTCCTTGTCTGTCATTTCTTTGTTTAAGAAGTTCTTCTCGTTTGGTTTGCAGTTTATCGTAGCGACTTGATAGCTCTTCATATTTCTTGTTGTAATCATCTAAGCCATGACTTGTTTTTGAGTTTTCCTTTACAAGGATGCTTACCAAATCTGCAGTTAAGCTAAGTTCATCATCCATATTTCTAATTTCATCATCAAGCTTTGTAGAACCAGTTAGTAATTCGATGATTTCTTCTGAGTCTTGAATGATCCTTCTCTTATCTTCCATAACGAGATTATAAGCCTTGAGGAATTTGAGTTTAATATCCTCTTCTTTCAGATTAGGTGTTAAGCATTTGTCCTTATGTTTATGAAACTTATTATTGCATTGGTAAATGAACCTTGAATACTTACTATTTGAATGCCATTTCTTTTTGCCATAAAAACCACCACAGTCTTCACAGATTAGTTTAGATGCGAATACATCAGATGAAGAATACTGCGCACCTATTTGTTCTCTTCGTTCAAGTTCAATTTGCACCTGATCCCACATCTCTCTATCAATAATGGCTGGATGGTTGTTTTCGACATAGTACTGTGGAATTTGTCCGTTGTTCTTAACAATTTTATGATCAAGGTAGTTTTCAGTATATGTCCTTTGGAGTAATGCATCGCCTTTATATTTTTCATTTGTCAGAATTGAATTCACAGTATTCTTTGTCCAGTTAGCTGTTTTTCCTGTTGGTGTTTTGATATGTTTTGACTTTAGGTAATTTACTATGCCTGTTGCTGTTTTTCCTTCAACTAAAAACATACGATAAATCATTCTAACAATCTCCGCTTGGTCTTCATCAATTAGAATTTTGTCATTTTCTTTCTTATAACCTAGAAACGATTTATAGGCAAAAGACACTTTACCTTGTTGGAAAGCGACCCTCTTACCCCATGTCACATTTTGACTGATGGACCTGGACTCCTCCTGTGCGATGGATGCCATAATGGTTAAAATCAGCTCACTCTTAGGATCCATAGTCCATAAGTTCTCTTTTTCAAAAAATACTTCAACACCATTATCTTTCAACTTTCTAACAAATGAAATCGTATCTAAAGTATTTCTAGCAAATCTTGAAATCGACTTCGTAATGATTAAGTTAATCTTTCCATTTAAAGCATCCGTAATCATTTTATTAAAACTAACGCGTCTCTTTGTGTTAGTCCCTGACAAACCTTCATCTGCATAAACGTTTATGTATTCCCAATCCGGCTTATCTTCGATGAACTTCTTATAATATGTGACTTGAGCTTCATAGCTTGTATACTGTTCATCTGAGTTTGTTGACACCCTCGCGTATGCAGCTACTTTTTTTAATGTTGTAGTGTTGTGTGGTAATTGTGTAATCGGATTAATCGTTGAGGGAATTACTGTTACTTTAGGCATCTTGTTTACCTCCCTGATGTTGTAAAATAGACTTTCGTCTCGCTTTCTCTTTCATTTCATGTGTCCAGCTTTTACTTCTTGATGGATGTTCCCAATGGTAATTCATTATCGAATCATCCTTCATATGAAATTCTAAATTTCTATTTGGCATAACGATTATTCGATTAACTCTTGAATTGAATATGGCATCATCATATTGTTCCATGTTTAAAACGTGATTAGAGGCCTCAACAATAATATTATCAGGAACTAATTTTGCATTACATACCTTCTGTCCCATTTTAACCGACAAAGAACATAGCCATACCAGTTTCTGTCTCATTATTTTTCTGGTATATGAACTACCACATATTCCACATTTTACTTTACATAGAAATGGGTAGTCTAATCTTGGGGAATGTGGTTTGTTTTTATTTGCTCGTTTTTTTCTGATTTTTTGGGCTTTTTCAAAAATCTCTCTACTTATTATTGCCTCATGGTTATCTTTGATAAAGTATTTATCCAATTCACCTGTATTAATGATTTGTCTTTTAGTTAAGTGGTTTTCGCGATATGTTTTTTGTAGGATCAAGTCTCCTGTATAATTTCTATTCTTTAGTATTTTCATAATAGACGAGTGTCCCCACTTTTTGGTATACATTGGTTCTATACCTTTTAAATCAAGTGTTTTACAAATCGAATCCGCTCCATGCCCATCGATGTAAAGTTGATAAATTAATTTCACAACTTTCGCTTCTTCGGGAGTTACTATGAATTGCTTATTTACTAACTTGTACCCTAGCGATGAGCGACCACCCCATAAAATACCATTTTCAAATTCTTTTTTGATTCTCCATTTCATATTATCTGATACACTTCTAGATTCTTCTTGAGCAAATGAAGCTAATAAGGTAAGAACCATTTCACCATCACTACTGATTGAGTGGATATTCTGTTCTTCAAAGAATACATCGACATTAATCGCGTTAAGATCTCTTACTGTTTTTAATAATGTAACTGTGTTTCTAGCAAACCTTGATATGGACTTCGTGATGATCATATCAATCTTACCAGCTCTGCAATCCTTTAGTAGTTGTTGAAACTCTGTTCTAGAGTCCTTCGTACCTGTTAAAGCTTCATCTGCATAAACGCCTACAAATAACCATTCAGGATTCTCTTGTATGAGTTTCTTGTATTGGTTGACTTGTGCTGAGAGTGAATGAAGCATCGCATCTTTACCACTAGATACTCTGGCATAAGCAGCAACTCGCTTTTTCGCTGCCAGTTTGGATAATGCATCTATCTTAGTTATCTTTTTAGTCATAATTTAGACCTCCTTTGATCACTACCATATATCACTTAACTTGGAGTATTAGTCAAGTGAATAAGCGGTAAAGATGATCTATATTGATACAATCATTTTTTCTTGTTGTAATTGTTCCACCAGTCCCATCTACATTGGTCTGAGCAAAATCTTTTCTTTTTCTTCCCTTTGATAGACTTGATTTTAATACCACAATTTTCACATCTACCGTTAAGTAATTCTTCATCGCTCATTTTATTGCAGACATATCTAACTGCACTTGGTGTGAGAGATAGTTCTTTCGCAATCTTCTTATATCCATAACCCAACTTTCGTAACTCATAAATCTTTGATTTCATTTCGTCAATCATATGATCAACCTCCTTCACTAGTTAAATGGCGAGGTATGATATGATTTACCGGTTTTTCTTCAACGTTTTGTTTATTTTGTTAAACCAAGTATTTATCCAACCTATACAAAAAAAGCCTATGCGTAAAATCGTTGAGGACTTATAAAAGAAAAAAACACCCATCAACATAAATAATTGAATGAGTGTGTAATTGAAATGATTAACATTGAGTTGTAAGTTATCCAGTGACCGTTGTTATCGTTTTTATGAAGGCTGTTTTAGGCTCAACGATTTGTTTGAACATTCAGCGTTGGTTTCTATTCAATCTAGTGTTTAAAAACCCACACATCAAATCGTTGAGGGTTTATCGGTTGGATTAACCATCAATACAAGTCTACCTATACTTATAACTGTATGAAAATAGAAATTTGCAGGTATTAGTTGAACTGAATTCGTTATTTCTTACTATTTACAAGTAATTATCAAAATTCAGAACTAATTTTCGGATTTTCAAAAAATTGGTCTCGTGTAAATGAAATGCCTCTCGGACGGTACCCCAGCGACTCGATAAGCTATTGACCGGGGGGTTAATTTTCTAAAAATAAATCTAAATACTCTCTAAACTTATCTTTTGGATAATAACAGACTTTATAATTATCTTCACAAACGAGTAACTGATTGTTAAATAAACTCGCATGTCGTTGTTCAATAGCATCTTCGTAATAACCATCAGTGCTTAGTACATGATCCGTCATCTCAACCGCTTTATTTAATCTAGCTACCAAGGTTCTATTCTTAGTTTTACCAAATGAGAGTGCTTCTGGTTGATCATCAAGATATGCACTGATTTCTTCTGGCGTGAATCCGACATCAATCATACTATTTGCCATAGCAACACTGATCATTTGGTCGATTTCTTTTAAGTCGCTTTTCTTAACGCCATAAAAGACCAGTGTAAAGCGAGACAAGTCATGCATTAAAACTAATAAATTTTTTCTGCTTCGTTTAATCAGATGAGCATGCCAAGCGTACATGTCATTATCTGTGTTGAGTTCAGCTAGATTCGGTTTGATGTAATCTAGCATCGCTTTGGTACATTGAATGTGCATTTTACCACCTCACTTGAATATATTATACCAAATGTAAGATATCAAAAGGTAAGTGATTGAAAATTCGAAACGAACTAAATTTATGGTAATTGCTAACCAGTTTTTTATTTTTTTGAATTTTTTGTGAAAAAAGGTAGTGCTGACGGATGAGGCGTTGTTTGGAATAGGGCGTGCTATAAGCCCTATTCTACAAACGATGCGTCAGCTGTTGTTGGCAACAACTATATATAAGCCCTTTTTACCAGTTTTTTTGCCAGCTGGCATATAGGAGCTTTTTTCCTTTTTGCCAAATTTCATAATTCTAGACTGAAATAATCATTTTTCTTTATTCCACATAGGTTTTTTTAGGTGAAATTACACCCTGGATTACATTCCGTTCTCTAATTTTTTACAATAAGGCGAGTGCTGACGTTGATGCATTTGTTTGGGATAGGGCAGGCTTACAAGCCCTATCCTACAAACATGCGTCAGCGTGTTAAGTACAACACATATATATAAGGCCTTTCCGTAATATTTACGTATAGGTAATTTCTCCCTATTTTCCTGTAAAAACCTTAATTTTTACAAATAGGGATTTTTTACCTTTCTGTACGTATTATTTACGTCTGTTAAATATTGTTTTATGTAAATGTAAAAATGAAGTTGGTTAATTCTGGAAACTAGTTTATTACTTTTTCGATTTTTTAGGTGCAGATAGGCGAGTGCTGACGATGATGCATTTGTTTGGGATAGGGCAGACTTACAAGCCCTATCTTACAAACATGCGTCAGCGTGTTGTTGCAACACATATATATAAGGCCTTTCGGCAGCAATATGCCGATAGGGATTTTCACCCTATATGCTGCACAATCATGCCGATAGGAGTTTTTCCCTATCTGCAACATTATTCTGCAGTTGGTTTTTGTACCTTCATATCCTTCACATAAACATACAAATTAATTAGTAAAAATTGTCACTCTATAGCAAAAAGCGACTTGTCTCAATTAAGAGTTATGTCGCTAATAAGCATGGAATGTATTAATATAAAAAACTTTAACTTACAATCGACATTCCTTGAACTGCTTTATCAATAAACAGCGATAGAATATAATCAGTTTTAATATTGAAAAAATCTTTCTCGTATGAATCAGGCAGATCCTGATCAAGTGAATCAAGTATTGCTGTTCTTACTTTTGATGTTGTTCTTTCATCTTTGTACCAATCAACAACAAGTAAATCACTTTTATCCAATAAGAGTTTATTAAGTAAGTTTTTTGCAGCTAGTTTCACCTTTTGCTCTTCAGCCTGAGTTAATTTCTTATCTTTAGTAAGTAGATCATAGATTTCTAGTTCTTCTTCAGTTAATCCTAATAATGAAGGTCTTTCTTGTTCCTTCTTGAGATCTTCTATTAGTTGAAGCAGCTGTTCATAATAATCTTCATTCTCAGTACCACCAGCATTATATCTATCAATTATACTTCTATATCTTTCAGAAAACTTTACTCTACCCTGATTTTTATTGATCATTTGAATTAGAGCTTTTTCTATGAATTCTCTCAAATCCTCAACTTCAATTGCTTTATAAGGTGCTTCTATTAAACGTTTTTTAACATCACTAACATCTAGTTTAGTTAAATCGATAACTTTTGTCCCTTTTATTACATACTGATTTTGATCAGTAGCTTCACTTGAAGTCACACTGGTATCAAGAACCTTTTGCATCCTATTTCTTGCTCTATTAACTTTTTGGTCGTCTATCAGGTTATAGAATAATCCATTTATATAGTTAATTGGTGAGAATTTTTCATTTATCCAATTAATTTCGAATATTTCTGGTTTAGATGCTTCATAAAGATTAATCATGGTGTTTGAGAGCACTCTGAACTTATTCTTATCGTCATCATGTTCTACAATCTTGTTTAGTGCTTGACGTAGATACTCAAGTTGATCAAAGGTGCTGCTTTCAGATATGATCTCCTCTAAATCTATTCCTAAAGTGTTAAGAAATTCATCAATTTGAGTAATGGTCTCATCAAGATTGGTAATCAGTTGTTCAATATCTTTAACAGGCATCTCTTTGCCTTCATCACCCATCGCATAATCACTCAAAGCTTGTCTCATAAACTTAAAGACATTGACATAATCGACAATAATACCACATGGCTTATTGGGATAAACCCTATTTGCTCTTGCGATTGCTTGCATGAGTGTATGTGATTTCATGGGCTTATCTAGATACAAAGTGGATAGATTCGGGACATCAAAACCTGTTAACCACATGGCACAAATAAATACTAATTGGAGATTGTTATACGGATCTTTAAATTGATCTTCGATATCTTTCCCATCAGAATCAACTTGATTCATTCGAGCCCTATGTGCTGAAATGTCTAGTCCAACTTTTGAGAACTTCTCAATTTCATCTGCTTCTTCAGATATAACAACAGCCATATCAACAGTGTTCATATAATTAATGATATTCGTCAGTCTTTCTCTATCATCTTTGGTTGCAGCATTATTTCTTTCTATGACTAGTTTTTGTTTTTCAATTTGCCAATAGTATTGAACCTTATTATACATTTTAACGACTGTATATTTATCAACTGAAACAACCATTCCTTTTCCTAAAAAACCACGTCTTGGAAAATGATATGCTATATCTTTTGCAATCTTGTCTAATCTATCATCTCTTTTAATGACTTCTAAAATTCTTGATGATGAGTTTTCAAGTAATCTAGTCTCTGTATCGTTAAGATTTTCATCTTCAATAATATCCACAATATCGTCATCTAAAAAATTATTTTGCAGCGCGACTTCTGGTACACGTCTCGAATAGAATAGTGCCACAGTAGAGCCATCCTCTACGGATTGAGCAAAATTATACTCAGAAACATAGTCCCCAAACCACTGATTAGTTAATCGTCTTGAACCTAAAAGTGGTGTTCCTGTGAATGCAACATAATTAGCATTAGGCAGTCCTGTTCTCATGTTCTCAGCTAAATCTTTATATTGAGTTCTATGAGCTTCATCGACCAAAACAATAATGTCATTTCTATTAGACAGTATAGGATATTTTTTAGTTTTATCATATCTAAACTTGTGTATTAATGTAAAAATGAATTCTTTGTTTTGACCTAAGAATTTTCTTAACTGCTCACTATCTTTCGGTTGTGTTTCATCTTGATTCCCTATGACTTCGGTTCTGACAAAATTTTTGTGGATTTGTGAATCAAGATCGTCTCTATCTGTAATAATCAAAAAGGTGAAATTCCCATTAATCTTTCTCTTAACTTTTCGAGTAAACATAACCATGGAATAAGATTTACCAGAACCTTGTGTATGCCAAAAAACACCTAATCTACCGTTTAACGCTTCTTTTTGTTGCAACGACACCATTAGATTATTAACACCTAGATATTGATGGTTTTTAGCGATTAATTTAACTCTTTGATTTTCAAATAAGATGAAGTTCTCAATGTAATCAATCAGATTTTCTTTCTTTAATAGTCCATTGATAAAGAAACTAATCGAGAGACCTTCTTCAGATATTTTTTGTCTATCAAGTTTATCATTTTCTGATTCCTTGAACCATTCAAAGAAATAGTCATAGGTAGCATTAAATGCACCCAATCTTGTTTCTAATCCATTTGATAAAACACAAATTTGGTTAAATGAAAATAGATTTGGAACATCTTTTATATATGATTTTAAATTCTTATTATATGCTTCTTCGACTTTGACTATACTGTTTTTTAGTTCAATAAAAACTAAGGGAAGCCCATTAACAAATATAAGAACATCTGGTCTTCTATAATTGTATTTCCCTTGTATCCACATTTGGGACACCGCTGTAAATGTGTTATTGTTGGGGTTATCATAATCGATAAGTTTAATAAAATCAAAGTCTTCTTTGTTGTTACGTTTTATTGAAATCTTGACTGATTCTCTGATTTTTTTGTAAAGCCTATAGTTAGTGTCAACAATATCAGTTTCAGTATAGTCTTTTGATAGTTTAAAGGCTTCTTCATCGATTATTTCATGTGGAATATTTCCATTTATACGGTACAACGACTCCTTTAAAATTTTAGGCAAAACACTTTGTCTTTTTGAACTTCTTCCCGTACCATCATTTAAATCATCTTTTTTTTCAGGAGAGGCATCACAGATTAAAATATTATAATCAAAGTTTGATCCTTGAAGTGTTTTTATAATTTCTTGTTCAATATCATCCTCTGATATAAAATTCTTTGGCATGTTATACAATCTCCTTCCCTTCGAGATTTAATTTACCTGACATAAGTCTTGGTAATAATGCATCCCGTTGTTTCACTAGGTTTTCATTCGCAAGAGTTAATAATCTTATTTGTTCATATATTGGATTAACCTTTTCACAATATAGTTCAATCAATTCGTTCGGTGGAATTATAGTTGATAATTTATTGATGGTTTTAGCATATACGTGTGGTTGAGCAGATCCTACTTGCATGTTGCTGATAACTGGTTGTAAAAACTTAAGCGCATTATACACGAACCATAAATTTGAATCGTTTTGATAATATGAGCAATCAGCTGCCCAAATATCGCCCAAATGATATGATAAATATCCAGCATTAGCACCTGATGAACTCACTGTTATATTTTTACCGAACACATTTGCTTCATTATGATAACCTGATGGATTTAAACCTGCAGATATTACAGGAATTTCTCCTTCAAACATTTCAGCAGCAGTTACATTTTTTCCTCTTTTAAATTCAGCAATGCTTATTAGTTCATCATACTTCCATCCTATCGGAATTCTCATTTTTGACTCACAAGTTGATAACATCCAACCTCTAGGATTTTGAATTACAAATTTGTAGTTCTTGTAACCAGGAACCCTAAATTTAACAAACCAATCTTTGTACTGGTTTTCGGCAATTTGCTCTAATATTTGTACTCTATAGATGTTAAGTTCAATAAGATTATCATATTTTTCAAGTAACTGTGCAATTTTCATTTGGTTATCATATCCAGTAAATGGAAATTCAAACTTACCAAATGTTTTAGGATTCATTCCAGGTTGAGCTGAACCACCAATGAAATTTTTGATAAATCCATACCATTGCTGACTTTTAAGTATGTATTTTAAATATTTTGGATAAATTTGTTTTTTATCATAATTTACTCTAACCAAATATGATGCAAATATAAAATTATCATAATCTTTTGGAACAAGAAGATTATAGCCAGTTGTTGCTCCAGTTCTTGCAATCAACAAATCATTTTCTTTTACCAAATATTTCGATTTTTTGTTTTTAGTTATTTGGCAATATGGAACCCTATTTTTATCTACAAAATAAGGTACAATGTCTGTTATTCTCAAATACTTTGCATCACCTTCTACAATTGAAGTTGAATCAGCTGTGTAACCATATTGAACATTTTTGATGAATTTAGAAAATTTTAGATATTCCATGATCAGTTCCCAAACAAATTCTTGATGTTAATTGCTATTTGTGATTCTAAATTTTCTGCTTCCTTATTTATCCTTTGAAGTTCATTAATCAAATCAAGCATTTTAGTTTTATAATCTACTTCTGTAAGACCATCATCTTCAATAAGTACACCGACATATCTACCGGCGTTTAGAGACCAGTCTTGATCTTTAATACCATCATCGCCATCTATAGTCGCAACTTTACAAAGCCCTGTTACATCTTGATATATTCCATCTGGAAATCTTTCTATCAACCAATCTATTTGAGCTTGCCAGTAGTCTTTGTTATCCATTCTCTCAATATTATGTTTATATTCTGCGATTAGATCATTAAATGCTTTTGAATTACCTTCATGTAGTTTTGAGATGATACCTAGATTTTTAATTTGTTCTTCACTAAATCTCCTATGTGCTCGATCTACCTGCGTAAAGACATTTCTTGCATCAATAAATAATATTTCGTTTTTCTTATCGCTAAATTCTTTTTGATTATCGAAAAACCATAGTGTTGCTGGAAGTGTAACAGATGAAAACATGTTTGACGGCAATGTTACCATTTGCTTGATGATTCCTTTTTTAATCATTGCTTTTCTAATTTCTAATTCTGCTCCACCTGCATCAGATGCTGAATTAGCCATAACAAGAGCAGCTTTTCCATTTCTATTTAGAGCAGTGGCAAAATGACTAATCCATAAGTAATTAGCGTTTGGAATAGTCTCTTTTTTGTCACTTTCTTTTTTACTTGACTTAGACTTTCTTGCAGGGATTCCATATTCATTAAATCGAGGTTGATCTTTAACTTTTTCTAAAACTACTTCATCAACATTGAATGGTGGATTTGCCATTACATAATCAAATCTACCATAAGCATCATAAGGATCTGAATAAAATGAATTCGCTTGATTTATTTCTCCTCTAACATTATTGAGGAGCAAGTTCATCTTAGCTAATTTTACTGTGTCAGGATCTTTTTCTACACCATAGCACCTAAATTTCATCATTTCTGATTCAGAGTTATTATGTTGATGCATAAAACGAGCTGCTTGAACGAACATACCTCCAGAACCACATGCTGGATCTAGGAATTGTTTTTCACCTGGCTCTGGATTCAAAACATCAACCATGTATCTCACTACAGTAGATGGTGTATAGAATGTTCCTCCATCTTTACCTTCGCTTAATGCAAAATTACCTAAGAAAAATTCATAAATTTCACCAAATAAATCAACGGATATATCTTCTGGTATATCCTTAAATATCCTTACAATTCTCGATAATAATTCTGGCTCTTCTTCGGGAACTAGTGCTCCATAAACCTCTTTGGGTAATACACCATTCATAGATGGATTTTCTAATTCAATTGCTTCCATTGCATTCTTAACGAGAGTAGCTTTTTCTGCAGTATCAGGTGCATCATTTATCTTATCAAAATATGCTATTTCAGGTAGATAAAAACCGCACTTCTCAATAGAAATTTGTTTTATAGAACGTTCTGCACGAGTTCCTCTTTTTTTATTAAATTCTTCTTCAATATCTTTTTAATGTTGTTTGTACTTTATATCTGCATATCTTAAAAAAATCAATCCTAATATGGGTTGTCCGTACTTATTAGCCGCTAGATGAGCACCTTGTCTTAAGATATCTGCTGAATGCCATAAATTATCATTAAGTGCTTTTAATTCTTTATCTGTCATTATTTAATCCCCTCGAGTTCAATATTATTGGTCTTACTTAGTTCAACAATTTTGCGCTTCATTTTCATTGTCGGTTCATATTTTCCATTTTCCCAGCGGTTTACAGTGACAATGGAAACACCTAAAAGGTATGCTAACTCTTGTTGAGTAATTAGCAAGACTTCTCTTAGTCGCTTGATTTTTTGGGCGTATGTCATAATTTATACTCCTCTTAACGCATTATTAACACTATTGTATCATGTTTTCGAAATTAATTGAATATAAGTTAAGTAAATAACATATCCATCAATAATTTTATCAAATCACTAGAAAAACATTCCACCAAGTTCAGCTCTGCAGGATTTCAACCCCTCGCCTAAAAATTCTTGAGTAATCGTGTAAATTGGAGGTAAATAGTGTAAAGCTTATATAGGTCTTATGTTTTCATCCTATTTTTTGGTTATTTGTCACATTGAAATTGACTCATTAAAGTGAGCAAAAGCCCTTATTAAAGCAAAAAAAGGCCTGATACATTTGTATCAAACCTATGCTTGTTATATGGAGCGGGTGAAGGGAATCGAACCCTCACAGTCAGCTTGGAAGGCTGAAGTTCTACCATTAAACTACACCCGCGGATTGTAGTATTTGTATAATACCACAACAAAGATTTCCAGTCAATAGTTTGTGGGTATATCTATATTCATTAAAAAAACCTAGTAAGGTTTTTGTTGGTAAAAAAGTGTGGAGCGGGTGAAGGGAATCGAACCCTCACAGTCAGCTTGGAAGGCTGAAGTTCTACCATTAAACTACACCCGCGTTGTAATCAAGCGTTAGTATAATATCACGAAATCAAAGGAATTGTCAATACCTTCACTTGATATTTTTATTGATTTTTTTTATTGCGCGTAATTTGGCACTATGCGCACGGTTATTAACATCTAACTCTTCTTCTTTAGGCAAAATTACTTTTTTATGTAAGAGTTCAAAATCAGGGGTATCTGTTGGCATCGTTAAAATTTCTTTGGGATGATCGATGGTTGATGCTTCTTTAAATACTTGTTTGGCAATTCGGTCTTCTAATGAATGAAAGCTAATTACGACGATTCTGCCTTCATCATTTAGTATTTGAAGTGCTTGTCCTAGTGAGTCTTCAAAGACTCTTAACTCATCATTGACTGCAATTCTTAATGCTTGGAATGTTTTTTTAGCAGGGTGACCTTTTTTACTTAATACTTTTTGAGGTAAGGCACTTTTTATAACATCCACTAAATCAAACGTTGTTTCGATGGTTTTTAATTGTCTTGATTCGACAATTTTTCTAGCAATTTTTGGCGCAAAACTTTCTTCTGCATAACGAAATAAAATATAACGAATATCTGCTTCTTTATATGTGTTTATAATTTCATAGGCCGTAAGCGATGCGTTTTGATCCATACGCATATCTAAACGCGCATTATGATTATAACTAAACCCACGTGATGGGTCATCAAAATGAAAACTAGAGACGCCTAAATCATATAAAATACCATCAACTTTATCAACTTGATGGGCATTAAGTGCTTCTTTAATATGTTTAAAGTTTTGCTTTATAATCGTAAACTTGCCTTGATATTTATTTAATCTTTCCATGGCTTTTTCAATCGCAAAATCATCTTGATCAAAACAAAACAAGTGGCCTTTTTTAAGCAACCTTAAAATGGCTTCTGCATGACCGCCACCTCCAAGGGTACAATCAACATAGATGCCGTTAGGATTAATATTTAAATAATGGATAGCTTCTTCTTTTAATACTGTTATATGTTCCATTTGGTTTACCACCTTTTAGATAAAAGAAAAACGCTGTTATCAGCGCTTCTTTTTGATGCGATTATTCTGCATCGATTTCTTCTTTAGGTTCAATGATTGTGCGTCCGTTATAATGTCCACATTCTTTACATACTCTGTGTGTTAGTTTCATTTCTCCACAGTTTGGACAAACGACCATACCAGGGACACTAATTTTGAAATGTGTGCGGCGCTTACGCTTTCTGGTTTTTGATGTTCTTCTTTGAGGAACTGCCATGTTTAAGCCTCCTATCTATTTTTTGTATTTTTCTAAGTCCTTAAACAGTGGATTCACTGTGTCATCTTTTTTATGTGGTTTATCACTTTTAAAGCTTGCGTTTGGACTTACAACACGCAAAGGTTTTTCCAAATATATATTAGACCATATTATCGGTAATAAGTCAATAGTTATTCCTTCAACTTGGTGATATTCATCATCAATAGATTGCGTGAAGGTATCAACAACTTCAATATGTAGTGGCACACTTACAGGGTCTAATGTAATCGCACAAGCCATCGTAATCACTGTATCAATGGTCATGGTGAAATGATAGTAGGTGTTTTCCTCTATAGTGAAGAATCCTTTAACGTGGGTTTCTTCAATGTCTAAAAGATCGCTACCTTCTTCTAAAAACGCTTTGAAATCAAGGGTTTCATCGAAGGTGTTGTTGGTGTGTTGCATCTTTTTTAATTGGGATAATGTCCATTTCATTGTACTCACCTCTTGCAAGTAAATTATATGTTTTATTGAAGGGATTGTCAAACATAAGGTATAATGGTGTTGAACTAAGTTTGGAGGGTTTTTAATGAAGATTGTTGGGATTATTGTTGAATACAATCCGTTACATAATGGTCATATACATCATATTGAAGAAACACGTAGATTATCTAATGCAGATGTCCTTATTGCTGTGATGAGTTCTAACGTGGTTCAACGCGGTGAATTTAGCATGATTGATAAATTTACAAGAACACGTTGGGCATTAAAAGCTGGCATTGACATGGTCGTAGAACTCCCTGGTATATTTGCGCTTCAGAGCGCAGATCTTTTTGCGTATACTAGCGTTTCCTTACTAAACCACCTTGGGGTAAACGAAATCTATTTCGGTAGTGAAACAGGGGATACAATGCCGTTATATGAACTTGTAGATATTATGAACACATCTGAGTATAGTGATTTGTTGAAACACTATTTAAATGAAGGAAAAAGTTTTCCAACGAGTAGTGATTTAGCATTAAATGAATTAGGTCATCAAGCGCTCTTAAAACATCCAAATAACATCCTAGGCTTACAATACATAAATGCTATCAACGCATTAAAAGCGCCTATTAAAGCGCATGCTATTAGACGTATTGATAGTGGTTATTACGATGATATTTTAGAAGGTACCACCATTCAAAGTGCAACCTCAATTAGAAAATGTTTGATAGAGGGTGTTAATATTAAAAACTATGTACCAAGTTATGTTTATGAAGACTTAAAATCATATAAGCCTTTTGATTTAGAAAGGTTTTACCCTTATATTGATTATTTAACACGTGTTTTAACACGCGAAGATTTACACAATGTTTTCGGGTTTGAAGAAGGGCTTGAAAACCGTTATTTAAGTATTGAAAAATTTGAATCGGTTGAAGATTATATTAATCAAGTAATCAGTCCAAGATACACACACGCTAAAATTAAGCGCACACTTATGCATATGCTTATCCAAACAAAAAAAGATGTTTTAACGGATTTTAATCCTCCCTATATACGCATTTTAGGCATGAATACAGTTGGACAAAACTATGTTAATAAAATAAAAAAGGATGTTTCTATCCCTTTAATTACTAAATTAAAACAAACCCGTCATCCTTATTTAGATCTTGAACTTAGAATCACAACACTCATCGATATTCCTTTAAATAAAAATCTTTTAAAAGAAGAGTTTAAGCCAGTGCTAATAATTTAGTGTATTGTTTGATTACTTAGCGGGTTTCTTCTATAATTACAAGCGGGTGATAATATGAATAAAGTAGATGAAATCAAGCAACACTTAGGCGAAGTCATTGATCCTTCAATTGGTAAATCTTTAAAAGAAACGAATGGCATTAAATTCGTATCAATTGAAGAAGAAAATGAAAAAGTTAATCTAGTCATAGCTTTAGAAAAAGTTGATGACCCTACAAAACAAGCGGTCACAAGAAGTATAGCTAAAGTCATTAAGCTAGATTTAAAATATAAAGGCTTAAAAATTGATTTCCAATTAAGAAAATTAGAATCAAGTATTTTATCAAAAGATAAAAAAGTGAAATACATCGGTATTGCCAGTGGTAAAGGTGGCGT
Source organism: Liberiplasma polymorphum (assembly GCF_043951795.1). Taxonomy (NCBI): domain Bacteria; kingdom Bacillati; phylum Mycoplasmatota; class Mollicutes; order Liberiplasmatales; family Liberiplasmataceae; genus Liberiplasma; species Liberiplasma polymorphum. The sequence goes on from NZ_JBIOAG010000019.1 coordinate 35,555, forward strand.
TGGTAAATCTACAGTCGCAGCTAATTTAGCACTTGCTTTAAGTCGATTAGGGAAAAAAGTTGGAATCATTGATGCTGATATTTACGGATGTAGTATTCCAAATATCTTTGATATGAAGATACAACTCCCAAAAGCAGATGAAAATGAAAAAATTATTCCTTTTAAAGAAAAAGGACTTGAAATTATCTCAACTGAGTTTTTCATGCAAGATGGTAAGCCTTTAATGTGGCGTGGACCTATGCTTGGTAAAATGTTAAACCACTTCTTTTATGATGTTGGGTGGGATGAGAATTTAGATTATTTAATCATCGACTTACCACCAGGGACTGGTGATGTCGCGATGGATATTCAAAAACTTATACCAGAATGTAAAATGCTTATTGTGACAACACCACATCAAAGTGCTTCTCATGTAGCCGTAAAAGCTGGGTGGGCCGCAAAAGAAATGAAGCATCAACTACTAGGTGTAGTTGAAAATATGAGTTACTTCAAACATAACGGTGAAAAATTAAATATTTTTGGTGAAAATGGTGGAAAGGTTGTTGCTGAGAAATTAGAAACTGACCTTATCGCTCAAATACCGATTGGGCATCCAGAATCTGGACATCATAGTTTATTTGAAATGCACGAAGAAATTGGTGTTCATTATTTAGGCCTCGCCAATAAGATGATTAAAGAAGTATAAAAAAATAGCACGAGAATTTCTCGTGCTTTTCATTTATATTTATTAGGCTGAACTTTGGCCGAATGCTTCTAGTGGAATTTTACGTTTTAAGTCTTTCATTTCAAACTTGTAAACGATAAAACTTAAGATACCTGCTATTAAATCTGCAGCCACAAATGTTAACCAAATCCCAGGTAACCCCATAAAATAGGTAAACACATAAATAATTGGTATAAATAATAGAAACTGTCGTGATATAGCAACTAAAAAGGCACGTACAGGATATCCCATTGCTTGATAGACAGCCGATAATAATATTTGAAATCCTAATACAGTAAATCCGACTGAAATAATCCTTAGTGCTTTTGCGCCTTCGGCTATAAAGAACGGATCATTTTCTCGACTAAATATATTAAATAATAGTTCAGCAGATAAAATAGTCACAACGAACATTAGTGTGAAGTAAATTACGATTAACCGCGTGGTATAACTAATGACATCGTATAAACGTTTATGAAACTTGGCGCCAAAATTAAACCCAACGATTGGGGTTAAACCTTGAACTAACCCGAGTCCAGGGAGTAATAAGAATAAGATCATCCGGTTAATAACACTATAAATAGAGATATAGATTTCTGGACCAACATCCGCTGGAGCGTATACGTTAATGAGGTTATTAATAATAATAACTAACACAGCACCTAATGTACTTCTAACAAAGGTTGGTAGCCCGATGATTACAATATCTTTTGTCATGTGAAAATCAAATTTATGAATGGTTCTTAAATGAATGTTTAAACTTGATTCTTTACTTGTTGAGGCTCTAAAAATGTAAACAAATGCGACAGTTTTTGCAATGAGTGTTGCGACCGCTGCACCAGTAACCCCCATTTGCGGGATGAACCATAGACCAAATATTAATATAGGATCTAATAGTATATTTAATAAAGCACCAATAAGTAATGAATTCATGGCGATTTTTGGACGCCCTTCTGCTCTTGCTAAATTATTTAACACAATCCCCGAAGAAAAAGGCACTAATGCGATTAGTATGTAAAACATATAATCTCTAGCGTAGCCAATATTTCCCGCAGAGGCCCCAAAGAAGATAAGTAAGCGATCAATATAAATTAGTCCTAAAATCGTTATCGTTATCGATATGATAAAGTTAATAAGTAATGCAGTATTAACAGAACGTGTCATCGCATCTTGATCACCACGACCATAAGCTCTTGAAAATATGGATGCACTCCCCATCCCAATCATTAAACCAATCGCCATTACTATCATTTGAATAGGATAAACAATTCCTAGTGCTCCAATGGCAATTTCGCCTGCACCTAGTGCAATAAAAAAAGTATCCACCAAATTATATAAGGCATTAGCCATCATCGCAATCGTTGCGGGGATGGCTAGTTTTATCAATAGTTTTCGTACATTCATTTCACCAAGCATTACGCTTCGTTCTTTGCTCATAATATCACTCCGTTAATATTATTATAACAAACAAAGTGACATTTTGTCATTTAATTGATTACTTATTTATTTCTACGAGTTTTTCTAAATAATATTGATACGTCCTTCTAGAAGATAAAGCATCTTTATAGCGTGTGGCTTTTGAATAAATCGCAAGAAGTTCATCATGATAAAAATCTAAATACTCTATGCTTTGTCTTGTTTTTGCCTCGGGTATAGCTATCTCTTTAAGAAATATCCTTTTGTCTCTTTCTGTTTTTAACTTTCTGTAATTGTAATAAAGTTTTTCTAGTATAAATCTAAAATCATTTGGAATATTTTCTATGAGTGCTTTATAATTAATGGCTAAGTTTATATGATAGTTTTTTTCATAATCATGCGTTAATACGATTGCTTTATAAAACCATTCGTTTCGGTGATTCAGTTTTAAAATATCTTTTATACTGCGTGAAAATGCTTGATCGTTTCGTATGTGGTAGTTTAGTAATGCATTTAGATAATGATATTGATTCAAATGCGATTCAGGCACATGATTAATATTAAATTTTTCTATTTTTAATTTGATTGCTTCAGGCGATTCTTTTAATGCAAAAAGCAATCGATATAGTTCAAGTTCTACTTGTAGATGGGTTTGATAATTGGCTTTGTGTAACATGATAGCTTCGTAATAGTATGGCATACTATTGGTTTTAAGATTTAAAAGTTGATAACTTAAATAAAAGTAATGTTTTTGAAATGGTTGTAACTTTAAAGATAAATTGTCCATTAATTCTGTAACATTTAATAATTGAATGGTTTCTTTATAGTTACCGATACTAAATGTATAGATTGCTGATAAGATAACGAATAGTTGTAAAACAGGCTCATCTAGTGTGTTAATAACCGTTTCTAATTCATCTAGATTTTTTTTAGCGACGGGTAAGTCCTTACTGATAATATTAATACATGCTTCAATAGTACAAAACACTGTCGTTTGGGAAGGCAATGTAAAATTTACTTTTAATTGATTAAGTGACTGAATATCTCTATAAAAGAAATATTGAAGGATGGATTCATATAATTCATCATTTACAGCATCTGGTGCTACACTAGTTAAATCGAGTCCCAATCGTTCACCGATTTCTTTTACAAAAAATTCACTTGGTTTAATCTTGTTATTTTCAACTTTTGAATAATAACTAATACTAGATCGATCAGCAAGTAATTCTTGAGTGTATCCATTTTTGAGTCGCTCTCTCTTAATTATCTCTCCTAGTAAATTACTCTCTCCTTTCCGTGATTTTAGTTTTTTTTCAACTACACTTACAATTTTTCCTACATTCATATTCATTCCTCCTTGAGTTTTATTGTATAAGTAAAATAAAAATAAAAAAAGAACTTTGTATTGAAATAAAAGGGGGGTAATGTCAACCAGCCGTTAGACTACCTATCAATTATAACTATTTCTTTTTGTAGTTGCAATAAAAAAATAAAAAAAGTCCGTTTAACGGACTTTTATATTGGGATAACG